>CAZRNK010000055.1:4773-9440 GCA_964601435.1 uncultured Oscillospiraceae bacterium
TTTATACCCGGTGGAGGACTGTACATGGCTCACAAAAATAAACTTTGTATGGGCATCGGCCGCATGGAGCAGCACCTCTTCCGTGATAAACTCAGCGTCCGTCCTGGCGACCCTGCATGTAAAGCCCCGCTTCTCCGCGGCATTTACGCAGGCAATCAGGGTGGAGCTGTACTCCCGGTCCGCTACTACAATGTTGTCGCCCTCCGCGAAGGCATAGCTGTACAGGATGAGGTTCACGCCCTCGTTTGTATTCTTGGTAAAGGCAATCTCCCGGGGGGAAACCCCGCCGAGGAGCGCGGCAACCAGCGCCCTGGTCTCCTCCGCCCGCTCCAGAAAGCGCTGCCTGCCGGCGCCGCCCCGCTCGGCCAGCGCCGCAGCCTGGGGCCAGGCGTCAAAGAAAGCCGCAACCGCGCGCTTGGCTATCAGAGAACCGCCGCAGTCGTACGCATTGTCCAGATATGTACAGATTTCTGTCGCCGGGAATTCGGCGCGTAGCGCATGAACCCAATCCATTTTATTCTTCCTTACATACCCAAATTTTCATTGAAATATTGAAAAATATATCTTATAATATTTTTATTGATATTTGAAATAATACATTTTATAATCAGGATTGTCAATCACTTATTTAAAGTTTTAAATCGAAATTCGTAAGAAAACCCATTTAAGACGCAGGATTTCTCCGCGCTTTTGCAAATGGATTTATTTTTTGTCCATTATTTTCCTGCTCTATATTTTTGAGTCGAAAGAGGGAGCGCCATGAAAGAATCATTAACCGACAAAGTCTACCGCGGACTTATCAAACACATTTTAAACATGGACTATAACGTCAACGAGCTGCTCAACGAGCAGGCCGTCGCCGACGAGTACCATGTCAGCAAAACGCCGGCGCGGGAGGCGCTCAACCGCCTCTGCCTGGAGGGCTTCCTCGTCCGTTACCCTTCAACTGGCTACTTCATCAAGGCCATGTCCATGGGAGAGTGCAACGAAATCTTCGAGACCCGCGCCATACTGGAATGCGGCGCAATCCGCATTGCAGTGAACAAGGTCCAGCCCCAGGACATAGCGGATTTGCGGGAGATTATTGCGCGTCCATACGGGAGCTATTCCGAATACCATGAAATCAACGCCGCCTTTCACATCCGGCTTGCGGAAATCTCCCGCAACAACTGCCTGAAGGATACAGTCAGCCGGCTCATCAACATGTCCGCCCGGCCCTCGCCCTTCACCGCATACAACCCGGACCGCCCCCCTACAAATAAATGGCACGAAGCCATCATCGCGGCCCTTGAGGCAGGGGACGGCGAAGCGGCCTGCAAGGCACTCTATGAGGATATTCAGATATGAACATGCGCAGCGCTTATGAAAGAGCCGCCCGCCTCTGCAAGCTGGGGGCGGAGGGATGCATTCTCAACGAAAATATTGCATTTCACCGCTGCGCCGGCAGCGGCGACCTGTGGTTTTACAAGGAACAGCGGCTGCCTGACGGCAGCATTGGCAAAACGCCGTTTCGCTGCGTCAGCCAGGACGGGTCTGTCCGGCCGCTGTTTGCCGGCGGCCAGCTCCCTCTCCCGGACGCCCTGTCACGGCTGTGGACGATGCCCGCGGGCAAATCGCCTTCCGCGCAGACGGGAACCGGTATTTATACGACACCGCCGCCAGCTCTGTCACCGCCCTGCCGCCGGCCCCGGCGGGCGCAGTCTCCCTGTCTCCCGACGGCCGGGCCGGCATCCGGCTGCAGGAAGGCAACCTGTTTCTGGAGCGGTATGACGCCCAGGGGCGCCCGGCATCCATACAGCTGACGTCGGATGGCTCGGAGGCAAACAGCTACGGCGCCATCGACCCGATTGATTTTCGGAAATATATGGACGCCAGCCCCAGGCCCCGGGGTCCCATGGGCAGCTGGTCACCCGACGGCAGATATTTCCTGACCTTCTGCTCCCTCACCGACGGCATCCGCCATGTGCCCGTCACGCAGAACCACCCCCTGCGCGGCGGCGTGCCCATCACATTTTACGACATTCAGCCCTTCCCGGGGGATGCCCACACATACCGGGGCGTTATGCTCCTGTGCGACACGGTGGAAGCGGCCATCCACCCAGTCCTTGACGGGCAGGGCGAGCCCCAGGAGCTGCTTTTTTCGGCTATGCTCTGTCTGATGGATGCCGTCTGGGGTGAGGACAACTGCACCGTGTGCTTCCTTACCCACGACCGCTTCTACAAGGTCTGGCAGGCCAGGATTCTGGACTGCCGGACCGGGCTGGCCAGAAATGTCATCGAGGACGTCTATGAGACATTCGGCTTCCTGGACGGCTATGACACCGCGACCTACCATGGGAGCTCGGACTTTTCCCTTGGCTACTCCTCCGACACCCGGGAGATTGTATGGCGGAGCGAGACGGAGGGTCGCTCAGCCTTTTATCTCTATGACGCGGCAAGCGGCGCGCTGAAAAACCGCATCACTGAGCCATCCTACAGTGCCAGGAGCATCAAATATATTGACTATCCCGGGCGGACGCTGTTTTGTACCCTCTCTGGCGAGGAGGCGGGCATCGACCCCTACCTGCAACGGCTGTACGCCTTCAATATGGACACGGGGGAGCGCCGGCTCCTGACGCCGGAGGCCGCCGAGCATTTTGTCACCATCAGCCACGGCGCGGCGCTCATCGCAGACACATACTCCACAATCCATACGCCGCCTCGCACCGTGCTCCGGAGCCGCAGCGGGGAAATCTGCTGCGAAATCGCCGAGGCGGATGTCTCCGCCGCCCTTGCGGCGGGATACCGGTACCCGGAGCCCTTTGAAGCCCTGGCCGCAGATGGGGAAACGAAAATTTACGGCATCCTCCTGAAGCCCGCGGACTTTAGCCCGGACAAAAAATATCCCGTAGTGGACTATATTTACGGGGGCAGCTCCCACATCAACGTACCCAAGGCCTTTGCCTTTTCCGACAGCAATATTACAGAGCCCCTGTCGGGGATGGAGACCCTGGCGCAGCTTGGATTCGTGACCGTAATCCTGGACGGGCTCGCCACGCCGCTGCGGGAAAAGCGCCTCCATGACCGCGTCTACGGCCGCGCCTGGACCTGCTGCGGGCTGGAGGACCACGCGGCGGCATTTGACCAGCTCTCTGCCAGGTTCCCCTGGATAGACCGGGGGCGGATTGGCATCTGGGGGCTGTCCGGCGGCGGATACGCCGCCGCCCGGGCCCTGCTGGACTATCCCGAAACCTACAAGGCCGCCGTGGCGGTATCCGGCAACCACGATATGCGCACCTACCGGGCCGACTATGTGGAGCGCTGGATGGGGCCCTATGACAAGGCGCGCTATGACCAGCTCTCCAACGTCACCCAGGCGGCCAAGCTCCAGGGCAAGCTGCTGCTCATCCACGGGGACATGGATGCAAACGTCAACATCTCGGAGATGCTCTCCTTTGCCTCCGCCCTGGAGGCGGCCGGCAAGGCATTCTCCATGGAGATTATCCCCAACGGCCCGCACACCATCGCCTTTTATCCGGAGGTCATCAAAATGCGGTGGGACTTCCTTGTAGAAAACCTGCTGGGCGAGGCCCCGCCGGAGGACTTCTCCCTGGACACGCTGTAACCACACAAAAAAGGGGAATTACCACATGGACATTCGCTATATCGGCGCTGATGAAATCCACACGCGCCTTGACATGGACACCTGCATCGGCCTGATGCGCCAGGTTTTCACCAGCTTCGCAGCGGGCCATATCAAAAACATCCTGCGCAGCGTCGCCCCCATGGAGCGCGGCATCCTGGGGATTATGCCCGCAGTACTGCCCGACCGCGCCGTAGCCGGGGCCAAGCTCATAACAGTGATGCCCGACAACCCCGCCCGCGGCCTCCCCGGACACCAGGGCATCGTGGCCGTTTTCGACGCCGGCAGCGGAACGCCCCTGGGCGTCTGCGACGGCGGGGCCATTACCTCCATCCGCACTGCGGCGGTCAGCGCCCTTGCCACAGACATGCTGGCCAACCCTGCAGCGGATACCCTCTGTATACTCGGCAGCGGTGTACAGGCTGAAATGCACCTGAAGGCAATCCACTGCATCCGCCCGCTCCGGCGTGTCAAAGTCTGGTCCCGGGACGAGCGCCACGCCGCCCGCTTTGTCCAGACGCAGCAGGCCAAATACCCCGGCATCGCCATGGCCAGCTGCGAGACATCCAGGGAGGCCGCAGAGGGCGCGGACATTCTCTGCACTGTTACGACCAGCTCCACGCCAGTCCTGCAGGGCGCATGGCTCAAACCCGGGGCGCATATCAACGCAGTGGGGGCCTGTGCGGCGGGGGACCGGGAGCTGGACAGCGACTGCATGCGCCGCGCCAAGCTGGTCTGCGATTCCGAAACCGCCTGCCGCGCAGAGAGCGGAGACTTCCTGATTCCGCTGGCCGAGGGCCTGATTGGGGAGGGCCATATTCTGGCCACCCTTGGGGAAGTGGTTGCAGGCGTCAGGCCCATACGGACGGGCGCGGCCGACATCACCTGCTTTGAGTCTCTGGGGCTGGCGGAAGAGGACCTGGCCTGCGCGGCATATCTCCTCGCGCAGAAATAGCCCCTCCTCCGGTGGAGAAAAAGAAGAAAAATTGACTTTTCCCGCTATTCCCGATATAATTTTCCCATCAGCCCTTTGGGAATTTATTTC
>CAZRNK010000056.1:0-1231 GCA_964601435.1 uncultured Oscillospiraceae bacterium
GGATGCTGGTGCAGTAGCCGCCGCTGGCCTTGCCCGGGGTGGAGCGCAAATCCATCAGCTCGTTCTCCAGCATGAAGTCGAAAAATTCCCCTGTCTCCGGGGAGAGCTCGTGATAGAACTTCCGGCCGTGGGCCACAATGTCCTCCGGTGTGCCGGCGGGGCGGGGGTTCCCGGAGCGGAACTCCAGGGCGTTGTCGGCAAAGCTCATGGGATAGGTTTTTCCCAGGCGCTGGGCCTGGCGGCGGTAGATTGCGTCCGCCACGGGCACCAGGTAGCGCACCACCGCCTCCCGGAAGCGCTCCACGTCCGCCTGGGTGTAGCAGTTGCGGCCCATGCGGTAATAGCCCAGGGGGATATAATTTTCGTACCCCAGCTTTTTGCCCATGGTATCCCGGAGGTGGACCAGCCGGTCATAGATTTCGTCCAGCTGGGCCTGGTTTTCCTTATACCAGCGGCCCTCGGCCTGCCAGGCGGCCAGCCGGCGGGCGTCGTCCGCGTCGGTTTTGAAGGGGGTGAGCTGGGAGAGGGTGTACACGCCCCCCTCAAAGGGAATCTGGGCGCTGGCCAGCAGCTTTTCATAGGCCTGGGTCAGCTCGTTTTCCTCCTGGAGCTCGGGGATAATCTCCGGGGAGAAGGCCTTTAAATCAATCTCCGCGTTGAGAAACATCAAATCCCCATATTCCCGGGCGAAATCCGCCCGGAAGGGGGAGGCGAGCATTGCCTTTGTCCAGGCCTGGGCGCAGTTTTGCAGCTCCGGCCCTGCGGCGTTCCAGAACTGCATCTCTGCGTCGTAGAATTCGTCCCGGGTGTCGATGCTGTGGCGGATTTGAGCCAGGGTGCTCAGGGTGCTGATGTGCTTTTCCGCCGCCTCCCGCTCCAAAAAGACGGCCCTGGCCGCGGCATAGTCCGGCGCAGCCTGGAGCCGGGCGGTGAGGGCATCCAGCTGCCGCTGCATGTCCCCCAAATCCGGACGTGTATAGGGCATTTCAGAAAATTTCATCGAACGGTTCTCCTTTTTTCAGTAGTATGCAGATTTTTGATACGTAGATTGATGCGGTTTTCATTTTTCCTTTGGCGGCGCCACCGGCAGGAGCAGGTGGGCGTCATACGGTCCGCCGGTGTAGAGGACGTGGCGGCCGCGGTTGCAGGTTTCCGGGTATCCGGCGGGGTTGCGCTTGCCCAGATAGTCAAAGGCGGCCACGGTGAGCCGGAGGGTCTCCCCGGGGTGGAA
>CAZRNK010000056.1:1331-9383 GCA_964601435.1 uncultured Oscillospiraceae bacterium
TCCCGGCAGCCGGGGGCCTGTACCCAGAGCTTTACTTTGATATAGCCGGATACCTCTGTTTCCTCCCGGATGGGGAAGGAAAAGTCCGTCTTTTGCAGCGCGTGGCGGGCCATGTGCCAGTCCATCAGGGCCTGCTCCCCATCCCGGAAGAGGTCCGGCTCCGGCCCGGCGTCCAGGAGGGTCTCCGCATCGTAGGAGACAGCGGAGACGGCCTCCGCCGGGTGGGTCAGCAGTGCGCCGGCAGCGGCATCCAGCCAGAGGGGGCGTACCTGCCGGCGGGCGTAGGGGAAGGTCTCCTCCGGGCGGCCCACAATGTCCCGCTTGCCGCCGGGGTCTAAGACCGCCATGCGGATGGGCGGCGTATCGCGCCAGCCGTTGTCCACGCCCTTCAGATAGCAGTCGAAGAAACGGCGCAGGTCCGCCTTGTTGGCCTCGTCGTAGTAGTCCGGCCACTCCAGGGTGTTGTGTACCCGGAGCCACTTCTCCCGGGAGCCCAGGCGGCGGAAATTGTCAAAGGTGCCGTGGGTGTGGTAGAAGTTTGTAAAGCTGGCCACTACATAGGCGGGGGCCTGGATGGCCTCGGGCCGGGAGCACTTGTCCTTCCAGTAGGCGTTGCAGAAGGGGTAGGCGGCAATCATGGCCTCCATGTCCTCCTTCCGCCCCCGGCCGCAGGTGGAGCCCTTGCCGGCGCTCTTGTCGTTGGGGAGGCCGCCTACGAAGTACATGTCCCGGTAGAGGTCCGCCGCCCCCTCCCAGGGGGCGATGGCCGCCAGGTGGGGCGGGTTCTCCGCCGCGATGAACCATTGGGAGATGGCCAGCTGGGAGTTCCCCGACATGCCGATTTTCCCGCTGCACCAGTCCTGCCGGGCCAGCCATTCAATCAAGTCATAGCCGTCCTCCGCCACCTGGGAGCCATAGTCATAGATGTCCCCCTCGGAGTCGAAGGCGCCTCGGGCGTCCGGGCAGACCACGGCGTAGCCGTACTGAATCCAGTAGCCGGGGTCGGGCCCCTCATATTTCTCATAGCCGGAGAGGCTGTCCAGGGGGATGCCGCAGCGGTTGGGAAAGATGTCGTGGCTGTGGGTGCCGCCCAGGCGGCCAAAGTCCCCCCAGGCCACGATGGCGGGGACTTTTTCCTCTGTCACGGGGCGGTAGATGTTGACGCAGATTTGGACGCCGTCCCGCAGGGGGACCATCTGGTCCCGCTCCCAGACCATGGGCGCGGGCAGGGGCATCATGCCCGGCCGGCGTACATGACCGGCGGGCAGGATTTCCCGGCCGGGATGGAATCCCGCATAGTCGCAGGCGAAGTGCGCTTCCATGGGGATGGCGTCGGTGAACAAAACCTCCATGCCGTCAAAGGATTCATATTTTCCGCTCATTGCTGCGTTTACCTCCTTTATGTGTGCCGGGCCAGCCTGCCCGGTAAAATTTTTTGCCCGCCTCTCTTTCCATGCATCGAAAAGGAGGCGGGCGTGAAAACCGTTTCGTATTGTGTGCCCCTCCGGCATCAGAAGCCCAGGAGGGCGCGGTAATAGGCCCAGTCGATGCGGCCGAAATATTCCCGCCAGATGCCCAGGGCCCGGCCCAGGTTGCCGCCGGACAAAAAGGCCACCACAATCAGGACAACCCCCGCCAGGAGCGCGATGCAGGCCAGGAGGAAAATGATTTTCCAGAAGGTGGACAATCCCTCCCGGGGGGCATGCTGGCGCCGGGTGGGGTTCAGAGAAGTCCACAGCCGCCGTGTACCGAAAATCCACAGCCAGAGGGCCAGGCCCAGTATGACAATGGCCAGGGCATAGGCGATGCCGGCCGCGCCCCAGAACATGAGGCCGTCGGAAATCATGGACAGGTTCCGCGCCCCGACGTCGATGAGCGCCAGCCCCGCCAGCCCCACGAAAACGGCGGCAGCGAGCACCACAAGGCCCAGGGCTGCCAACAGGATTTCCAGCAGAATGCTGCCCACGATGCGCAGGGGGGAGCTTTTTGCGGGCTTTTCTGCCGCTGCCTCCGGGCCGGGCTGGGCCTCTGCCGCCGGGGCCTCCGCTTCCTGGGCAGGCAGTTCCGCCTCCGCACCGGGGGCGGAGGCGTCTGCCTCGGGGCGCTCTGCCTCCGGCACAGGCGATGCCTCCGTTGCCTCTGCGGCGGGTGCGGCCGCTTCTTCCGGGCTGGCGTCCTCTGCGCCTTCCCCGGCGGGCGAATCTGCTTCTTCCGGCGGCGCAGCTTCAGCCGGCTCCGCCGGCGCTTCGGCTTCGGCGTCTGCTGCCGGCGGGACGGAATCGGTCGGCGGGCCTTCCGCCTCGGGCTTGTCCGCCGCCTCGGGCGCCGCTTCCGGGGCGGCCTCCGGCTCTGCCGCTGCAGCAGGCTCTGCCGGGGCGTCCCCCGTTTCCGGGAGGGGAGGCAGGGTGGGCGCCTCCCCCCGGCGCAGGGCAATGGAGATTTTCATTGGTGTGTCCAGCTGCTCCAAAAGGGCGGCCTCCCCCGCCTCTCCGGCGGCGTCAAACCGGGCGGTGTAGGCCGCCAGCAGCTCTCTGCGCGCATCCTCGTCCATAAAGGACAGGTAGTGCTGCAGCTCGGCCATAAATTGCTGTCTGGTAATGGGAATCCCCTCCAGTGGTATACATAATATCGAAAATATTATACGCAAATCCCACTGTCTGGTCAAGTAGGAATCCGGCCCTGCTGTCGAAAAAACCCAGGTGGACGGCCTATTCCGCCCGGACTTCCAGTTCCCGCAGCTTCAGGTTGTTTTTAAATACCTTGATTAAATACAGGGTGTCCCCCTCCAGGGGGCCAAAGAGGAAGTGGCCGTCGTCATCCGTGGCGCTCCGGGCCAGCAGGACGGGGGCCTCCCCCTCCTGGGGGCGAAAGAGGAGCACCAGGGCGTCCTCCACCGGCCGGCCCCGGCTGTCCACAACCCGGCCGCAGATGGCGGCGCGCGCCTCCGCCTCCGGGGCGATGACGGCGTTGACCTGCTCCCCCTTGGCGGGGCGAAAATAAAATTTGGAATATGTATACAAAGCTGACTCGCTCCTTACTGCAATAGAATTACTTTATTTTATGGAGGAGGGGCAGAAGATGTGCTACTGCCTTGCGGCGGCGGCAGGGATTTACTATAATAGGATAAAAAAGCTGTACCGGCGCTGTGCCGGCAGAAAGGAGCTGTATGCTATGCAAGACCTGCTGCGATTTCCCACAGACGCTTTTACGGAGGAGACGCTCCGTGTGGAGACACCCGGGGGCCCCCGGCAGATTCTCTGCCGCCGGTATGAAAAGCTGCCCTATGTGGCGGCGCCGGTGGACGCAGATTTCCAGAGCATGGATGTGACGGTGCCGGTGGCCATAGACGGCGAGCCGGTGGATGTGTCCGGCGCGGCCATTGTGTTTGCCATTGGGGTGGGGGGCTATATGTCCTGCCGCTGCGGGGACGGGGGCAGTCAGCATCCCGAGGGGCCGCCGGATGTGCCCCGGGGTGAAACATCGCCCGGCGCTGCCGCCGCGCCGCCGCCCATGCCGGGCCTGGCGCCGGGGAGCGAATGCAAGTGCCTGGCCCTGGCTGCGGGGATGGTTCTGGTGGAGCCGGGCTGCCGGGGCCGGGACAACCGGGACGAGCGGGGCGTTTTCTACGGCAAGGCCCCGGCGGGGCTGGTGGATTTGAAGGCAGCGGTGTGCTACATCCGTCACAATGCCAGTATCTTCCCCGGCGACAGCGAAAAAATTGTCACCTTGGGCGGCAGTGCCGGCGGCGCCCTATCTGTCCTTTTGGGGGTCACGGGCAACGCCCCGGAATATGCGCCCTATCTGGCGGCCATCGGCGCGGCCCCGGAGGGGGATGGGGTGCGGGCCAGCGCCGCGCTGAGCCCCATTACAAATCTGGAAAATGCCGACGGGGCCTATGAGTGGGAATTTGGCCCCCTGCCCCGCCGGGGCCCGGGCGGGGAGGATTTCGGCTGTGTGGATGCCGCCCTCTCCCAGGCGCTTACGGAGATTTTCTGCGCCTATCAGGACGCCCTGGCTGTTCCGGGCCGGGATGGACAGGGGGCCGTCACATCGGCGCGGCTGGAGGCATACCTGCTCAATACCTATGTCCGGCCCGAGGCAGAGCGGTTTTTGTCCCGGCTCACCGGGGCCCGGCGAGAGGAATACCTGGCGGAAAATCCCTGGATTCGCTGGGAAGGGGGCCGGGCGGACTTTTCCTTCCGGGACTATGCGGCCCACTGCGGCCGGATGAAGGGGCTGCCCGCCTTTGACGACTTTGCCATGGACATGGCCGAGCCCCGCCTCTTTGGGGACGAGAACACCCCTGCCCGCCATTTCACAGCCTTCAGCCTGCAGCACACCGGGGCGGGCGGCCAGGTGGACGCGCAGGTGCAAAAGCTGCTGGCGCTGATGAACCCCATGGGCTTCATTGGCCGGGGCGACACGGCGTGCGCCCGGGACTTTTGGCTCCGCCACGGGGCCTGCGACAACCACACGGCCCTGCCTATGGTCAGCGATTTGGCAGATGCCCTTACCGCGGCGGGGGCCGGGGTGGACGTGCGCCTGGTCTGGGACGGGGGCCACTGCGCCGTGGACGACCCGGAGGCCTTCATTGCCTGGATACAGGAAAAATGCAAGTAAAGGGTGCTTTTTCCCAATTTAACCGGAACTTTATTGCATTTTTATCTTCAAAAAGCTTTTCTTGCGGGCAAAAACGCGGTATAATGGCCATAAGGCGTAAGCCAAATCCTATAAAAAGGAGTGAATACGTATGAAGAAACGGTTCCTTGCGCTGGCGCTGGCCCTGGTGATGGCCTTCAGCCTCATGGGCACAGCGCTGGCGGCGCCGGCGGACGGCATTGCCGCCCTGGCGGAGGACGATTTGACAGGGTCTGTCATTATCCTCCACACCAATGATGTCCACGGCGCAATTGCGAGCTATGCCCAGGTTGCGGGCATGAAGGAGGAGTATGAGTCCCGCGGGGCGGAGGTCATCCTGGTGGATGCCGGGGACTTTATCCAGGGCGCCACCAGCGTCAGCACCTCCCAGGGTGCGACGGCTGTGGAGCTGATGAACATGGCGGGCTATGATTTGGCCACCGTGGGCAACCATGAGTTCGACTACGGATTTGCCCGGCTCCAGGAGCTGGAGGGGGAGGCGGACTTCCCCATCTTGGCGGCCAACGTGCTCTATAACGGCGAGAGTGCCTTTGAGAGCAGCTATGTTTACACCACCAAAAGCGGCCTGAAGATTGGCTTCTTCGGCCTGGTCACCCCCGAGACCGCCACCAAGGCTCATCCCGCCAAGATTGAGGGCGTGACCTTCCTAAGCGGCGAGGAGCTCTATGCCTGCGCCCAGGAGCAGGTGGACGCCCTGGAGGCCGAGGGCTGCGACGTGATTGTATGCCTGGGGCACCTGGGCATTGATGAGGAGAGCGCGCCCAACCGCTCCACCGATTTGCTCCAGAACGTGACAGGCATCGACCTGTTCATTGACGGCCACTCCCACTCCACCCTGGAGGACATCGCCGCTGTCACCGACGGCACCTACATGGTGGGCGACACCATCCTGACCTCCACCGGCACACAGCTGGAGAACATCGGGCTGGCGTTGATTGCCGGTGGCGAGATTGCCACTATGTCCGTTATCACTTCTGCCGTCACCGTCTCGGACGAGGCTGTGGCTGCCCGGGCGGCGGAAATCCTGGCGGAGATTGAGGAGCAGTATGGCGCAGTCTTTGCCACCACGGAGGTCACCCTCAACGGCGAGCGGGATCCCGGCAACCGCACAGAGGAGACCAACCTGGGCGACCTGATTTGCGATGCCATCCTCTGGTATGCCAATACCCAGGGCGTGGAAACTGACGCGGCCCATACCGTGGCCCTCACCAACGGCGGCGGCATCCGGGCTACCATCGAGGCCGGGGATATCACCCGGAACGATGTCAATGCCGTACTGCCCTTCGGCAATACGGTGGGCGTGGTCTATGTCACCGGAGCGGAGCTGCTGGAGGCCCTGGAGGCATCCACCTACTGCACCCCCACCGCTGTCGGTGGTTTCCCCCAGGTGTCCGGCATTACCTTCTCTGTGGACACCAGTGTCCCCTATGACCAGGGTGAGCTCTACCCCGGTTCCACATACTATGGCCCCGCCAGCATCCAGCGGGTGACCATCGAGAGCATCAACGGCCAGCCCTTTGACGAGAATGCCACCTATGGCGTGGTCACCAATGACTTTGTGGCTGCCGGCGGCGATACTTACTATGCCTTCAAGGCTGCGGGAACCTATATTGACACCGGCGTGGCCCTGGATGAGGTCCTGATGGACTTTATCACGGAGGAGCTGGGCGGCGTCATTACGGCGGAGGCCTATGGCGAGCCCAAGGGCCAGATTACCATTATCGAGCCTATCTTTGTCGATGTCACCGAGGATGACTGGTACTATGACGAGGTTATGGCCGCCTATGAGGCCGGCCTGGTGCTGGGAACCGGCGAGAACACCTTCTCCCCCAATGCCAACATCACCCGTGAGGACTTCGTAACGCTGCTCTACCGCCTGGCCGGTTCTCCGGAGGTGCCGGACAGCTCCGTCAGCTTTACAGACGTGGAGGCAGACGCCTATTACGCCGCACCCATCGCCTGGGCTGTGGGCGAGGGAATCGTGGTCGGCTACAGCGACGATACCTTCGGTGTGGGCGTCTCCATCAACCGGGAAGAGATGGCTGCCTTCCTGTACCGCTACAGCGGCTTTGCCTTCCCGGAGGGGAAGGGCTATCTGCTCAGCTATGCCGACACCGCTGACATCTCCACTTGGGCGACAGAGGCTGTGGCCTTCTGCACCATGACCGGGTTGATGCAGGGCATTGAGGACAACCGCTTTGACCCCCAGGGCACTGCCAACCGGGCCCAGGCGGCCGCCGTTGTGGTGCGCCTGAGCGAGCTGGATTTGGACAACATTGATGTCAGCGGCTGCGTGGATGTGTACGCTGTCACCGCCGTCAGCCAGTATGGCAACATCACCCTGGACATTGCCAAGGAGGACTTCCTGGCCCTGGGCTATGAATATGGCGACATCGTCACCCTGACACTGTCCAACGGCACCACCATGGATGTCCCCTTTGTCTCCAACTACAGCGATGTGGACAACGGCCAGGCCGCCCTCCTGGCCCGGGAGAGCGATGACTACGTCACCGCCGCCATCAACATGGGCGACTTTGCCACCACCTATGGCGTGGAGGTTGGGAGCTTCCTCACCGTGACGATGAAGGAAGCCGGCGGCTATCTGGACGAATATCTGATTCGCCAGCTGGAGCGCACCAACAACCGGGAGGACTATGAGAGCGATGCCGTTTTTGCCAACTTCCGCGCTGTGGAGCTGGGCTCCATCGCTGCGGGTACGCTCTACCGCAGCTCCAGCCCGGTGAACAATGAGATTGGCCGGGCCGCCTACGCCGACGATTTGGCCGCTGCCGCCGGCATTGCCACCGTAATCAACCTGGCGGACACCGCCGAGGCTGTGGAGGCTTACATGGCCGAGGAGGGCTTTGACTCCCCATACTACCAGGGCCTCTATGAGAGCGGCGCTGTCGTTACTCTGGGCATGGGCGTGGATTTCTCCTCCGCCGACTTCCAGGCGAAGCTGAAAACCGGCCTGGAGTTCCTGGCCGCCCATGAGGGCCCCTACCTCATCCACTGCAACGAGGGCAAGGACCGGGCCGGCTTCGTCGTCGCCCTGCTGGAGTGCCTCATGGGCGCCAGCCAGGAGGAGATTGTAGCCGACTACATGCTCTCCTATGTGAACTACTACCATGTGGAGGTGGGCTCTGCGCAGTACACCGCCATTGCCAACAGCAACATCATCCAGACCCTGTGCGCCATCGCCGGGGTGGAGGATGCTGCCGGCCTGGCAGGGGTGGATTTGGCCGCCGCTGCGGAGAATTATCTCACCGGCATCGGCCTCTCTGCGGAGACCATCGATGCCATTCAGGCCAACCTGAGCGGCGCGGCCAGCCTGGCTGTCGCGGCGTAAGATACACAATTATTGCCCCCATTTCTGCCTTCAACGGCAGAAAT
>CAZRNK010000057.1:0-9342 GCA_964601435.1 uncultured Oscillospiraceae bacterium
ACTGGTCCCCGGTGGACTGGTATAACGGCGGCATGGAGCACACCACCCTGCACCTGCTCTACAGCCGCTTCTGGCATAAATTCCTCTATGACATCGGCGTTGTGCCCACAAAGGAGCCCTACAAGAAGCGCACCAGCCACGGAATGATTCTGGGTGAAGGCGGCGAAAAGATGAGCAAGAGCCGGGGCAACGTGGTCAATCCCAACGACATTGTGGCCCAATATGGCGCCGACACCATGCGCACTTATATCATGTTCATTGGCGACTTTGAGAAGGCCGCTGCCTGGTCCCCCAACGCTGTCCGGGGCTGCAAGCGTTTTCTGGACAGAATCTGGAACCTGGCGGAGAAGCGCCTCCAGGGAGACGCCCTCTCCGCAGAGAACGAGCGGGCAGTCCACCGCACTATCAAGAAGGTGGGGGCGGACATTGACGCCATGAAGTTTAATACCGCCATTGCAGCCATGATGGCCCTGGTCAACCAGTTCTATGACCATGCCCCCAGCCGGGGGGACATCAAGGCGCTGCTGCTGATGCTGAGTCCTTTCGCGCCTCATATCGCGGAGGAGTTGTGGCAGATTCAGGGCTTTTCCGGCCTCTGCTGCCAGCAGCCCTGGCCGGAATATGACGAGGCCAAGACCCTGGAGGCGGAGCGGGAGATTGCCGTCCAGGTCAACGGAAAGCTGAAAACCACCGTTGTGGTGCCGATGGATGCCCCGGAGGAGACGGTTGTGGCCGCCGCCTGTGCCGATGCCAAAATTGCCCGTCTTATGGAGGGGATGGATTTGGTGCGCACCATTGTAGTCCCCAATAAATTGGTGAACCTGATTTTAAAAAGCGCGAAGTAATTCTTGACAACAACCGGGAAAACTCTTATAATATCTTTGTTAAAGCCATTGCTTATGGCCCTTGAAGCGCCCATTGGGCGTATTTGGAGGGAGGGAAATAGAATGTCGGAAGTATATGTCAAGGACAATGAGTCTCTGGACAGTGCCCTGAAGCGGTTCAAACGCAGCTGCGCCAAGGCGGGCGTCCTGTCGGACCTGCGGAAAAAGGAGTACTACCAGAGCCCCAGCGTGAAGCGCCGCAAAAAGTCTGAGGCGGCCAGAAAGAACAAAAACAAGCGCTACTATTAATCGCAGCCTACTTGGAAAAGCCACTCATTTTGGGCGGCTTTTCTTTTCTTTTTACCCCATCCTGTGTATGCGAGGCATAAAGGGGAATTTTTTTGATTGCCTTTTTTCCCGCTTCTGGTATATAATAAATATTCGAAAAACATACGGAATGCATTTTTTAGACCCAGCGAGGAGGCTTGCAGCAGTGGAGAAGCATTTGACACAGCCGGAGGAGAGGCCCCCGAAGAAAACATCCCTCCAGGGAGAAATCTATGACTGGCTCCAGTGCCTGGTGACGGCGCTGCTGGTCTGCGTCCTGGTATTTGTGTTTCTGGCCAGGATTATCGGTGTGGTGGGCTCGTCCATGGTACCTACCCTCCACAACGGGGATATGGTTGTAATTTCCAATCTCTTTTATACCCCGGAGCAGGGGGACATTGTGGTGTTGCGGAAGGAGACCTTCCGGGACCAGCCCATTGTGAAGCGGATTATTGCCACAGAGGGCCAGACAGTGGACATTGACTTCGAGGCAGGCATCGTCTATGTGGACGGCGTGGCCCTGGAGGAGGACTATATTGCAGAGCCCACCCAGACGGCCCTGGACTTCTCCGGGCCGGTGACGGTGCCGGAGGGGTGCGTCTTTGTCCTGGGGGACAACCGCAACGCCTCCACCGACAGCCGGGACAACCGGATTGGCGTTGTAGATACCCGGTATATCATCGGGCGGGTACTCTTCCGGATTCTGCCCTTTGAGGACTTTGGGACGGTAGACTGACATGGCGGAAAAAGAGCAGATGAACATCCAGTGGTTTCCCGGGCATATGACCCGGGCCCAGCGGATGATTGAAGAAAATTTAAAGCTGGTGGATGCGGTGTGCGAGATTGTAGACGCCCGCATCCCCCGTTCCAGCCGGAACCCGGATATCCTGCGCCTGACGGCGGGGAAGCCCCGGCTGATGATTTTCAACCGGGTGGATCAGGCGGATCCTGAGGCCACTGCAGCTTGGCGGGCCTATTTTAAAAGAGAAGGCCAGCCGGTTCTGGAGACGGACTGCCGCAGCGGCAAGGGGGTAAACGGCTTCCCCCAGGCAGTGCGGGCTTTGCTCCGCACCCGCCTGGAGGAAAACGCCGCCAAGGGCCAGGCCAGCCGCCCCCTGCGGTGCATGGTTCTGGGAATCCCCAATGTGGGCAAGTCCACCTTTATCAACAAGGTCGCCCGGCGAAAGGCGGCGGCGGCCTCCAACCGGCCCGGGGTCACCCGGGGCAAGCAGTGGATACGCATTGACCAGGGGCTGGAGCTCCTGGATACGCCGGGAATTTTATGGCCCCGCTTTGACAGCCAGGAGGTGGGGGAGGCCCTGGCCTGGACCGGCGCGATTCGGGACGAGATTGTGGACAGGGAGACCCTGGCTGCCAATTTGCTGCTGCGGCTGAGCCATCAGTATCCGGAGCGGGTTTCTGCGCGTTACAAATTCACACCGGACGCAGAGGCAAACGGGTTTGAGCTCCTGTCCCAGGCGGCCAGGAAGCGGGGCTTTCTGATTGCCGGCGGGGAACTGGATTTGGAGCGGATGGCGGCGATTCTGCTGGATGAATTCCGGGACGGGAAGCTGGGGCGTGTTACCCTGGAGCTGCCGGAGGATACGGAGGATGCGGTATGCCCGGATGGGAAATAGAGGCCGCCTGCCGGGAGAAGGGTCTGGTGCGCATCTGCGGCTGTGACGAGGCAGGGGCGGGCCCTCTGGCCGGCCGGGTCTATGCTGTGGCGGTAATACTGCCCTATGAATTGGAAATACCCGGGCTGGACGACTCCAAAAAGCTGACGAAAAAGCGGCGGGAGGACGTATATGCCCGCGTCTGTGCCGAAGCAGTGGCCTGGGCCGAAGCCTGGGTGGAGCCGGAGGAGATTGACAGGACCGACATCCTCAGCGCCCGGATCCGGGCCATGCAGCTGGCAGTGGATGCGCTGTCCTGCAAGGCAGAGTTTGCCCTGGTGGACGGGAACCGGGACCACGGGCGTTCCGCGGCGCTGACGGTGCCCCATCTGCTGGTGCCCAAGGGAGACAGCCTGTCAATGAGCATTGCAGCGGCCTCCGTCATTGCAAAGGTGCGCCGGGACGCCTATATGATGGAGATGGCGGAACGCTATCCGGGTTACGGTTTTGAGCGCCATAAGGGCTATGGTACGGCGGCCCACTATGCGGCCATCCGCCGCCTGGGGCCATGCCCCATCCATCGGATGACCTTTCTGAAGAAAATGCACTGAGGATTTTGCCATGGAGACAAAACTGCTGGGCCGGTGGGGGGAGGAGACGGCGGCAAAGTATCTCCGCCGGAAGGGATATAAAATCGTCGGGCTGAACTACCGCTGCCGGTTTGGAGAAATTGATATCATTGCCCAGAACCGGCGCTACACGGCCTTTGTGGAGGTAAAGCTGCGCCGGAGCGCCGCCTTTGCCCAGGCCCGGGAGTTCGTAACGGAGGCCAAGCAGGAGCGGCTCCGGACTGCCGCGCAGCTCTGGCTGGCTGCAAACGGCGATGAACGGCAGCCCCGTTTTGATGTCATCGAGGTTTACGCCCCCCAGGGGGAGGCCACCAGAAGGCCAGAAATCTGCCATATAGAAAATGCTTTTTGACAGGAGCTGAAAATCATGATGTACTTTAGTACCCGCGACACACAGATTCGGGTGACCGCCGCCCAGGCGATTGCCAAGGGCCTCTCCCAAGAGGGAGGACTGTTTGTGCCCGAGGGCTTTCCCCAGGTTTCTCTGGAGGATATCCGCGCAATGACGGCATGTAGCTATCAGGAGCGCGCCAGGCGGATTCTGAGCCTGTATCTGGCCGACTTTACCCAGGAGGAGCTGACCGGCTTTACCCAGGCCGCCTATGGGGACAATTACGACGATGCCCGCATTGCCCCTGTCCACGTGCTGGACGGAGAGACGGGGGTGCTGGAGCTGTGGCATGGGCCCACCTGTGCCTTTAAGGACATGGCGCTGCAGATGCTGCCCCATCTGCTCACCGCCTCCCTGCGGAAAAACGGGGAGCGCCTTCAGGTCTGTATCCTGGTGGCCACCAGCGGAGATACGGGCAAGGCCGCCCTGGAGGGCTTCCGGGATGTGGCGGGCACCTCCATTCTGGTGTTCTATCCCCGGGATGGGGTCTCCGACATCCAGAAGCTGCAGATGACCACCCAGGCGGGGGGCAACGTCTGCGTCTGTGCGGTGGAAGGCAATTTTGACGATGCCCAGACCGGGGTGAAGAAGATTTTTGCGGACCATGCGCTGGCGGAGCGGCTGAAGGAGGCGGGGTATTTCCTCTCCTCGGCCAACTCCATCAACTGGGGCCGTCTGCTGCCGCAGATTGCCTATTATTTCTCCGCCTACTGCGACGCTGCCGCGGCGGGAATTGTGGCCATGGGAGACAAGCTGGACTTCTGTGTGCCTACCGGGAACTTCGGCAATATTTTGGCCGGCTGGTATGCCAAGCAGATGGGCCTGCCAGTGGGGCGGCTGATTTGCGCCTCCAACGCCAACAACGTGCTTACTGACTTCTTGGCGACCGGCACCTATGACCGGAACCGGCCTTTCCACACCACCATTTCCCCCTCCATGGATATTCTGATTTCCAGCAACCTGGAGCGGCTGCTGTATGCCCTCTCGGACGAGGCGACTGTCACCGGCTATATGGAAGAACTGGGCCGGACCGGGCACTACAGCGTTGGGGATGAGATTCTCTCCGCCCTGAAGGCGGACTTTGCCGCGGGCTTCTGCGACGACAACGAGACGAAGGCCGAAATCCGCCGGGTCTGGGAAGGGGAGCACTATCTGATGGACACCCATACCGCCGTGGCGGCCAAAGTGCTCCGGGAACTGCGGGAGACAGAAGGGGGACGCCGTCCCACCGTGATTGTCTCCACTGCCAGCCCCTATAAATTTGCGGCTGATGTGGTAGCGGCCCTGGGCGGCAGCGCTTCTGAGGAAGACCCCATGGGGGACTTGAGCCGCCTCACGGGTACCCGTGTTCCCGCGCCGCTGTCCGGGCTCCGGGAGCGGCCGGTGCGCTTCACCGACTGTGTACAGAAGGAAGAGATGGAGGCGAAGGTGGAGGCGTTTTTGAAGAAATAACCTGCTGCCCTGAAAAATGAAAAAGCCTGCCGGGGCGCCCAAACAGGCGGCCTGGCAGGCTCGTGCCCTGCGCCGGTCAGCAGCTTATGCCGGACTGGGGCGCAAAAGTGGAGCAGAAAGTCTCCGCCTTCTGCTGGGCGTTCTCGTTCTGGACCTGGATGCGCTGGGCGCTGCAGCAGTTCTCTGCGGTGTGGTACTTGCAGTTCGTCACCTGGCACTTTACGCCGCTTAAGTGCCCGCAGTAGGTCTTTGTATCGCTCATGGTGTTTGCCTCCGTTCTTGTTTTCCCGGAGCCGGAAATGGCGCCGGTACCCTTAGTATATCCGGATTTTTTCGGATTTTTGGAGGAAAAAATGTCCTTATATGCAATTGGGGATTTGCATTTGTCCCTGTCCAGCAATAAGCCTATGGACATCTTTGGGCCCCGATGGAAAAATTATGTGCAGCGCATACAGGATGGGTTTTCCCGCCTGAATGCGGAGGATGTGTGCGTCCTCTGCGGAGACATCAGCTGGGGGATGAACCTGGAGGAGGCCAGGGAGGATTTCCTGTTTATAGACCGGCTTCCCGGGCAAAAAATTCTCCTCAAGGGCAACCACGATTACTGGTGGACTACTGCCGCAAAGCTCTACCGCTTTTTCGAGGAAAACGGCATCCGCACCATCCGGATGCTCAACAACAATGCCTACCCCTATGGGGAGGAGATTGCCATCTGCGGTACCCGGGGCTGGTTTTACGAGGAGGAGACCGGCTCGGCCCACGACCGGAAGATTCTAAACCGGGAGCTGATTCGGCTGGAGACCTCTCTGAAGGCGGGGGGAGACCGGGAGAAATACGTCTTTCTCCACTATCCGCCCAAATACGGGACCTACGAGTGCCCGGAGATTCTGGCGCTGTTGGAGCGCTACCGTGTCCGGGTGTGCTGCGCCGGACATATCCATGGCGCAGGCTGCAGGGCGGCCTTTGAAGGTGTTCTGGGCTGCACAAGGCACCGGCTGCTTTCAGCAGACCATCTGGGGTTTGTGCCGGCACTTATAGCCCCCTGACGTCCCATTCGGGGAAATGCGACGTTTTTCAGGGCGTTATTTTCGGGGAAAATCAAGTTTAGGACTTAAATTAATAAATTAGTATTGAAATTGGGAACCTTGTCTGGTATAATTCACCCTGCGTCAGTTTTTTGTGAAAAACCAGACCTGTGTGTCCGGCCAAAAATAGGAGGAATCAACCCCATGATTGTAAAGAGCGTTGAAAAGAAAGAGAACAATGTCGTCCGTTTTGCCGTGACGGCAGACCCCGCTGAGTTCGAGGCCGCTGTCAACGGGGCTTATCTGAAGAGCAAAAAGAACATCTATGTCCCCGGCTTCCGGAAGGGCAAAGCGCCCCGAATGGTGGTAGAGGGCATGTATGGCACGGACGTGTTCTATGAGGATGCCGTCAACGATTTGGCCCCCAAGGCCTTCCAGCAGGGTGTGGAGAGCGAGTCCCTGCGCACCGTGGGCACCCCCTCTCTGGCCGACACAGAGTTTGGCGAGGACAAGAGCGTCACCATGACCTTTGAGACCGCCCTCTATCCGGAAGTGACCCTGGGTGAATACAAGAACCTGGAGGCCCCCAAGGCTGACGTAGCGGTCACAGACGATGAGGTCCAGAAGGAGCTGGAGCGCCTCCAGAAGCGCAACAGCCGCCTGATTACCGTAGACCGCCCCGCCAAGGAGGGGGATACCGCCGTCATCGACTTTGAAGGCTTTATTGACGGCGTGGCCTTTGAAGGCGGCAAGGGCGAGGGCCATAACCTGGTCCTGGGCAGCGGTGCCTTCATCCCCGGCTTTGAGGAGCAGGTGGTGGGCATGTCTGCCGGCGAGGAGAAAGACATCCAGGTGAAGTTCCCGGAGGATTACCACGCGGACTTGGCCGGCAAGGACGCCGTTTTCAAAGTCAAGGTCGATGAGGTCAAGGAGACGGAGCTGCCTGAGCTGGACGACGAATTTGCCAAGGATGTCTCCGAGTTTGACACGCTGGAGGCCTATAAGGACTCCATCCGGGAGAATCTGAAGTCCAACAAGGAGAGCCAGGCCGAGGAACACTTCCACAACGCCCTGCTGGAGAAGGCTGTGGAGAACATGACTGTGGACATCCCCGACGCCATGGTGGAGGAGCGGCTGGATTCCCTGATGGAAGAGTATGCCCGGAACATGTCCATGCAGGGCCTCGCCTTGGAGCAGTACCTGCAGATGATGGGCATGGATTTTGCCGCTTTCCGCTCGGCCAATAAGTCCACGGCTCTGCGCCAGGTTCAGGCAGAGCTCCTGCTGGAGGCTGTGGCCAAGGCGGAGGACTTCACCTTTACCCCCGAGGAGATTGAGGCGGAGTATCAGCGCGTGGCCGACAACTACGGCGTGGATTTGGAGATGGTCAAGAAGAATGTCAGCGAGGAGAACCTGGTGGCTGACATGAAGATGAGCCGGGCTGCCAAGCTGATTTATGACACCGGCATCCCCACCGAGATGCTGGTGGAGGTTCCGGACCACATGAAGGAAGAGGCCGGGGAGGCCGCCGGGGACGGCGAGGAGAAGCCCAAGGCCAAAAAGACCACTCGGAAGAAAGCGGAGCCCAAAGAGGCGCCGGCCGAGGAGACGGGTGTAGAGGCCGAGGAGGCCCCCAAGCCCAAGAAGACAAGAGCAAAGGCAAAAAAGACCGAGACGGAGCCGGAAGCGGAATAATCCAGGTTCATCCTGGATATGCTCTCTTGGATAAGCGAGGACGCTTTGCCCCGCCCGGGGATTTTGGAAAGGAGAGTACACAAATGAGTTTAGTACCGTATGTAGTGGAGCAGACCAGCCGTGGCGAGCGCTCCTATGATATTTTTTCCCGACTGCTGAACGACAGGATTATCATGCTCAGCGAGGAAGTCAATGACACCACAGCATCCCTGGTGGTGGCCCAGCTCCTCTATCTGGAGGCGCAGGACCCGGACAAGGACATTCAGTTTTACATCAACAGCCCCGGCGGCAGCGTGACAGCGGGCATGGCCATCTATGACACCATGCAGTATGTGAAGTGCGACGTATCCACCATCTGCATCGGCATGGCGGCCTCCATGGGGGCTTTCCTCCTGGCTGCCGGCGCCAAGGGGAAGCGCATGGCGCTGCCCAACGCAGAGATTATGATTCACCAGCCCTCCGCCGGTACCCAGGGACAGATTACAGATATGGCCATCCACCTGAAGCGGCTGGAAGTCATTAAGGCCCGGATGAACCGTATCTTGTCCGAGAACACCGGAAAGCCCCTGGAAGTTGTAACTGCGGACTGTGAGCGTGACAATTTCATGAGCGCGGAGGAGGCCAAGGAATACGGCCTGATTGACCAGGTGATTTATTCCCGGTAACGTGCTCACGGAGGGCGTCACGCGCCCTGTGAGGTAATGCAATGGCAAAAAACGATTCAAACAATATACGCTGCAGCTTCTGCGGCAAGCCCCAGAGCCTGGTGCAGCGGCTGATTGCCGGAAACGGCGCCTATATCTGCGACGAGTGCGTCCATCTGTGCTCCAGCATGATTGAGGACATGGATTCCGGCTATGAGGAGCAGGCAGAGGGGGCCCTGCCCACGCTGGACACCCTCCCCAAGCCCCAGGAAATTAAAGCCTATCTGGACGAATATATCGTGGGCCAGGAGACGGCGAAGATTACCCTCTCTGTGGCGGTGTATAACCACTATAAGCGGATTCTTTTTGGCGGGGACAACGATGTGGAGCTCCAAAAGAGCAACATTCTGATGATTGGCCCCACCGGAAGCGGAAAGACCCTGATTGCCCAGACGTTGGCCAAAATGCTGGATGTGCCCTTCGCCATCGCCGACGCTACCACCTTGACGGAGGCGGGCTATGTAGGCGAGGATGTGGAGAACATCCTCCTGCGCCTGCTTCAGGCGGCGGATTTCGATGTAGAGCGGGCCCAGCATGGCATCATATACATCGACGAGGTGGACAAAATCTCCCGCAAAAGCGAGAACACCTCCATCACCCGGGATGTGTCCGGCGAAGGGGTGCAGCAGGCCCTGCTGAAAATCCTGGAGGGCACTGTGGCCAGTGTCCCGCCCCAGGG
>CAZRNK010000058.1:0-9325 GCA_964601435.1 uncultured Oscillospiraceae bacterium
CCGGCCGGATATTCCCCGTCTTGCAGGCCAGCACCGTCATGATGCCCGGCCCGGCACCGGTGGACTCGCAGTCCCCGGTGACCACCCGGATATCCTCATCTGCGACGAGCCCACCACCGCCTTGGACGTCACCATCCAGGCCAAGATTCTCGAGCTCATCCAGGAGCTGCAGAAAAAGCGGAACATCTCTGTCATCTATATCACCCACGACCTGGGTGTTGTGGCCAAGGTGGCGGACTATGTCAACATCATGTACGCCGGCAAGCTGATTGAGAAGGGCACAGTCAACGATATTTTCTACGACCCGCGCCACCCCTACACCTGGGGCCTGCTCAGCTCTATGCCGGATTTGGATACAGACGACGACCGCCTGTTCACCATCCCCGGCTCCCCGCCCAACCTGACAAACAAGGTGGAGGGGGACGCCTTCGCCCCCCGCAATCCCTACGCCCTGAATATTGATTTGCGGGTGGAGCCCCCCTTCTTCCGGATTAACGACCACCATGAGGTGGCCAGCTGGCTGGTCCATCCCAATGCACCGAAGGTGGATATGCCCGCCTCTCTGAAGGCGAGAATTGAAAAAATGCTGCAGGAGGGAAACGTCCATGTCTGATACTTCAAACCTGCTGCTGGAAGTCCGCAATCTGAAGCAGTATTTCCGCATCAACCGCAAATTTTCTGTAAAAGCGGTGGACGGCATCTCCTTCTATATCAACAAAGGGGAAACCTATGGTCTGGTGGGAGAATCCGGCTCCGGCAAGTCCACCACCGGCCGCTCTGTCATCCGTCTGTATGACCCGACGGCCGGAGAAATCATCTTCGGCGGCGAGGATATCGGCCATAAAATGACCAAGAAGCAGAAGCAGGCCCTGCGCACCCGCATGCAGATGATTTTCCAGAACCCTATGGCCTGCTTAAACCCACGTGAAAAAGTTATGGACATCATTGCCGAGGGTCTGGACATCCATAAGCTTTATGAGAGCAAGGCCGAGCGCACTGAAAAAGTGCTGCGCATCATGGACATGGTGGGACTGGATAAGGACCACGCCAACCGCTATCCCCACCAGTTTTCCGGCGGCCAGCGCCAGCGCATCGGCATTGCCCGGGCCCTGGTCATGAACCCGGAGCTTGTTATCGCCGATGAGGCAATTTCCGCCCTGGATGTCTCCATCCAGGCCCAGGTGGTCAATTTGATGAAAGACCTCCAGGACGAGACGGGCGCTGCCTATCTCTTCATCGCCCACGATCTGTCCATGGTCAAGTATATCTCCGACCGGATTGGCGTGCTCCACTTGGGGCATCTGGTGGAAGAGGGCACCACAGAGGAGATTTTTGAAAATCCCATCCACCCCTACACCCGTTCCCTCCTCTCCGCCATCCCCCACCCCAATCCAATTGTGGAGAAAAAGCGCGTGGCGCTGTCTTATGACTACGCCACCAGCGGCCTGGACTATTGCTCGGAGCAGCTCTTTAAGCTTACGCCCACCCACACAGTCCTGGCTTCCCCGGAAAAATTTCACGAGTGGACCGGCGGCGCAACCCCGCTTACGGAGGACGCCGCATCGCCCGCAGAATAGGAGCAGTAAATGGATAAAACAATTTATTATGAGAAATATGCCAAGGCCGTTCTGAAAATCGGCCTGAACCTCCAGCCGGGTCAAATTCTTGTGACAAAAATGCCTGTGGAATACCGGGATTTGGCCATTGAGATTACCCGTCAGGCCTTTGAGATGGGGGCAAAGGATGTGGTCATCGACTGGTATGACCCGGTGGTGGAGCACTACCGGATGCTAGGCGCCAGCGAGGAGACGCTCTCGGAGGTCCAGCCCTTTGAGCTGGAGAAAATCCACCACTACATGGCGCAGGACGCCTGTTCTCTGGCCCCCTGTGTGTTCTACCCCGATTTGGATTTGGATGTGCCTGAAAACAAGCTCCGGGCAGCAACCCAGCGCCAGCGGGTGCTGCGCCAGCTGGAGCGGGATTACCGGAGCAGCGGAAAGATTCAGTGGAACTCCTTCGTTGTCGGCAACCCCGCCTGGGCCGCCAAAATCTATCCCGACCTCCCCGAAGCAGAGCGGGAGGAGAAATTCTTCAAGCAGGTTGCCAAGATTGTCCGCATCGACGCCGAGAGCGACCCCATTGCCAACTGGGAGGCCCACTGCGCCGATTTGAGCCGCCACTCCAAGTGGCTCAACGAGCAGAATTTTGACCGCATCCACATCACCACCGGCCTGGGGACCGATGTGGAAGTGGGACTGGTCAAGGGGCACATCTGGTGCTCCGCTGCGGAGATGGGCGACAGCCAGACGGTTCCCTATTGCGCCAATATGCCCACCGAGGAAGTCTTTACCGACCCCGACAAGCGCCGGGTCAACGGCATTGTCTACGCCTCCCGTCCTCTGTTTTTAAATGGGCGTATGGTGGAGGACTTCTGGATTCGCTTTGAAAACGGCCGGGCTGTGGCGTGCCACGCGGAGAAGGAGCAGGCCACGCTGGAGGAACAGCTGTCTGTGGACGAGAGCTGCCGCTATCTGGGTGAAATTGCCCTGGTGCCCAACAGCAGCCCCATTTCCCAGATGAACCAATGCTTCTATTTCGTCCCGCTGGATGAAAACGCCGCCAGCCACATGGCCCTGGGCGCCAGCTTCCCCAGCTGCGTAAAGGGCGGTAGCAACATGACCAAGGAGGAGCTGGACGCCATCGGGGTCAACGACGCCCCCATCCACAACGACTTCATGTACGGCACCGCTGACATGAAGGTGGTGGGCATTCATGCCGACGGCACAGAGGTCCTTATCATGGAAAACGGCGAGTTTGTCATCTGAGCCCGCATCGGTAATCGCTAAACGAATCCATGGGGATTTGCGTTTTTCGCAAATCCCCATGGATTTGAGACTATCAAAAAAACATATGTGTCGGGGTCTTTTTACGCATGCAGCGGGGGAGCTCGAGGGGGCAAGGCCCGCCTCGAATTCAATTAGCCGCCGTCAAAAATCCTTGAGAAATCAGGGTTTTTGAGCGAAGCGGCATTTTCGTCCTTCAAAATGCCCGGCGGCAAAGTGCAGTCAAAAAAGAACCGTCAGGGACTTTTTTGACAAGCTGGAATCCACGGGGATTTGCGAAAAACGCAAATCCCCGTGGATTTTTTATGGGCAAACAGCGGAAAATTTTTGCCCGCCCATCAAAAATTTTTCAAAAAACTCTTGAACCTTCCCTTACGTAAGCATGTAAACTAAAGGTGAAAATCAGCTTCTCATGCACATACAGACACGGCGAGGGGAGGTTTTCGTTTTGAAATAGCTTTACTGGACAACTTTATCCCAATGCGTGGACAAAATCCACATTGTATAAGACAGGAGGATTTGTCATGAAACAAAGGCTTTTCGCTGTATTCTTTCTCACGATTACTGTCCCGGCCATTTTTTCCTCAACTTTTTAACTGCCCGGCAGGCCTTCCCCCAGGTCTTTTTCCGGAGCGTCTATCGGGGCAACTATCTCTACGAAAACGGAGGGCATTTCTTCATCTATAAGGGTATACAAGCCTCGCTCCAGGATACAGACACAGAGAGAATTGACTCCTCTCTCCCCTATGAGCTGCAGTGTACCAAGATATATTACCAGGTGCGGGACGACCCATACGATGGGCTTCTGTGGGCAGATTTTACCCTGACCAACCATTCCCAGCGCTATATCCGCACCGATTATCGGTTTTTCTCTGTCGACCAGAAAATTGGCGGCGAATGGTACAACTGCTTTACGGCTATTTCGTCACAAACCATGCAGAGTGTCGGGACAGTTGCCCCTGGAGAGACCATTCAGTCTACCGTAAGTCTCGCATTTAGATATTATGTAAACAACGATACAGAGCCCCGGTATCAAAATTTCCCGTCCGGTACCTATCGCGTCGTGGTGAAAATCGGCTTGGAGCGCGTCGCGCTGGAATTCACCCTATGACTGGAAAAATCCGCCCTGCCACTTTTACAGTGACGGGGCGGAAAAGCCTTTCCATATTGGGTACCTATTTCTTATCCTCCAGGAGCTTGCTCAGCTCCTCCATGAAGGTATTGATGTCCTTAAAAGAGCGGTACACCGAGGCAAAGCGGACATAGGCCACCTCATCCAAATCTTTCAGCCGGGCCATGACCATCTCGCCAATTTCCGCAGTGCTGATTTCCCGCTCCAGCCCGCTCTGGAGCTCCTGCTCAATCTCGTCGGCAATGGCCTCCACTTCTGCCATGGACACTGGCCGCTTTTCGCAGGCGCGTATCATGCCGTTAATCAGCTTCACCTTGTCAAAGGTCTGGCGGCTTCCATCCCGCTTCACCACCACCAGCGGCAGCCGTTCCATAATCTCATAGGTGGTAAACCGCTTTTGGCATCCCAGGCATTCCCGGCGGCGGCGGATGGTGGCCCCATCGTCCGCAGGACGGGAGTCAATTACCTTGCTGTCGGCGTATCCGCAATAGGGACACTTCATGTTCATTCCCCCAATTTGGCCTCCTCAGGCGGCATGCTCGCCGGAGATACAGGCTATGTTGTATCCATTATACCGCAAAACACAAGATATGGCTATCCTTTTTTTCCAAAATTTTTCCCGCACAGTCCTGAATTGACTGCCCCGCTGCGCTCAATTGGCAGGTTTTGTCCCTTGCGGCCGGGCATAAGCAGGTTTTATAATGGAAACAGCATTTTTCAAGGGGGCGCTGCTATGGGCCTGAAGCGGCTGTTACATAGAATCTTCAATATGTGCGACGAGGCGTGGGGGGCCCTGCTGGGCACGCTCCTGGTCTGCTGCACCATGGCCTTTTGTGCCTTCCTGATTCTCGTTGAAATTGGGACGCCCACGCTGCGCACCTATGACCTTTTCCAGACCGCACAGGCTCTGGCAGAGGCCCCTGCGGCCTTGATTCTCCTGGCGGGCATCGGCACCGTCTGCCTGGAGGAGCAGGCACTGCGGCAAAAATAAGCTGTTCCTAGTCCTCCAGCTCCAGCGCCAGGAAGGCCGCCCTGTCCATTAGGGCGTTGAGCACATCCACCAGGGCGGCGGCAGAGAGCTTCTCCGGCAAATCGAGCTGCCGCAGGAGGGCCCCTCGGCGCCGGGCGCTGTCCGGCCGCCCGGAGAGCCCCCGGGCATATAAATCCGCCTTGGTAATCGGCGCGCTCTGGCTAGCCTCCCCCTGGGAAAAGGTGGCCCCGCAGCGCTCCAGCGCCTGGAGCAGCACCTCCGGCGTCATCCCCTCGACCCCCAGCTTTCCCTCCTTGCCGGGGGCGCGCTTGCGCCGCTCCTTGCCGGAGACATCGGGGATATAGGCGTGCTTGACCTTGTCTCTGGGCAGTGCCCCCTTTAAATAATTGCGGATTAAAAAGCCCGCCCCGTCGCTGTCGGTGAGGATAATCAGGCCCCGCCGCTCCGCCAGCCGGCCGAGCAGGGCGAGCTTCTCCCTGTCGGAAAAAATCCCAAAGCCCCCTGTCTCCAGAATGGTGGCCTCCACCACCTGGGACAGGGTATTTTTATCGTAGCGCCCCTCTACTACAATCACTTCCTGTATCTTACGCATGGCCGCCCCCTGCCGCAATGCGCAGCATCAGCTCCTCCAGCAAAGCCGTCTCATCCCCGGAGGAGGTTTTCATGGCATAGTCGCACGCTGTGCACAGCGCCACCGCCTCCCGGAGCTGCGCCAGACTGAAGCCCCGGGCCGCACTTATCAGGCGGTCTGCCAAAAACGTATAGCGCTGCTTGGCCGCCTCCATGACAAAATCCCTGCCCAGGCCCTGCTCCTGGGCCAGCCGGGCCGCATAGAGATTGCGCATCTGCTGGCCGATGGTGGCCAGAATCATAATGGGATGCTGGTCGCGCATCTGCATCAGCTCCGCCAGGACGGCAAATGCAGTATTGTAATCCCGCTTGGCCAGGGCGTCTGTCATCTCAAAAACCCGGGCCTCCGGTAGATGATGGGCCACCGTGTCGATGTCCTCACGGGTGATTTCTTCCCCGCTGGCATAGGCGGAGAGCTTGTCAATTTCAGGAATCAGCCGGTTCATAAGTCCCCCGCTGACAAAGACCAGATGCTCGATATTTTCCCGGCTAATCCGCTTGCCCTGGGCGGCAAAGCGCTTGGCCACCCAGCCAAACAGCAGGCCCTGGCCCTGGGGGGTAAATTCCAGCACCTCCCCCGCCTTCTTGATGGCCTTGAAGGCGGCCAGGCGTCCGTCGGGCGTATAGCCGGTCTCCAGGAGAAAAACCAGGGTGCAGTAGTCCGGTATATCCTCCAGCAGGGCCCGGAGGGCCTCTGCCTGGGCATCCTTGCACTTGTTGATGTCAAAGTCCCGCACCTCCACCAGCGTCCGCTCGGCAAAAAAGGGCAGGGCGTTTACCGCCTGGGTAATTTCCGGCAGCAGCGCCTGGGCGCCCCGGAGCCGCTTGTGGTTAAACTCCGCGCTGTCCGGCTCGATGCAGGCCTTCACCAGTTCGTCAAAAAAGCGCTCCCGGAGATAGTCCTCCTCCCCGTAGAGCAGATATACCCGTCCGGGGCCATTCTGACGCAGGGCCTTTACCGCCGCGCTGTAGTCCAGTTTTTCCGCCTTTTTGTCTCTCGAAGTCTTTGCCATAGTCTCTCCTAATCCAGTTGGATTCGTACTGTCCCGGACAAATCAGTCCGGTATATGCCGCAGCCGTATTCCCCCAGCCGCGTTAGGGTCTGGGTGGTGGGGTGGCCGTATGTATTGTATCCGGAGGAAATCACCGCCGTATCCGGGTTCGTGGCGGAGAGGAGTGCGTAGGACGTGGAATACTTGGAGCCGTGGTGGCCCACCACCAGCAGGTCCAGCTCCGGCAAATCCGTGTGGCCCAGGAGCATCCGCTCCGTGTCCTCGCTGGCGTCCCCCATCACCAGGAAGCGGTAGCCGGCTAGGTCACCGAGGAAGATTAGGCCCCGCTCATTGGTGCCAGTCCCGCCCAGAGGCGCATACAGGGTAGCTGAGAGCTCTCCCACCGTCAGGGCTGTGTCCGTCTCTACGAAGAAAACCTCCGTCCCCTTTTCCTCGGCTGTGGCCAGAATAGCCGGCAGCAGGCCGTCCTCGTCGTCCTTTTCATCCAGCAGCGGCAGCACCAGGCGCTCCACCCGCATGCGCTGCATCAGCCGGGTAACGCCATCCGCATGGTCGGCGTGGAGATGGGTCAAAACCAGCGCGTCCACCTGCCCCCTGCCATAGCCCAGGAGGTAATTGGCGGCAATATCCCCGGCGTTGTCCATGGTGCCGGTGTTGCCGCAGTCAATCACCACTGTCTCTGTCCCGATAAAGACGGCCACACACTGTCCCTGCCCCACATCCACCACCGCAATGGTCCCGCCGGCGGTGTCTACGGAAATCCTGGTAATCAGCAGCGCGCCACTGAGGGCACACAGGCACAGGCACAGCGGCATCAGCAGCCGAAAGCCCCGCTTTCCCGGACGGAGCAACGTCAGGGCAAAGATGCCGTAAGACAGGGCCAGCCAGACGCCAATCAGGGGATTGACTGTATACACCGCTGCATTGGGCAGCGATGCAACCCACAGCACCACTGCCCGGACATACCAGAACACCACCACCGCCGGCACTGACAAAATCCGCCCCAGAGCCGGCAGCACCAGCCCCACCAGGGCCACTACAAAGCCAAAGAGGAACAAAATGCTCATTGCCCACAAACACAGCAGATTTGTCAAGGCCGCGTACAGGGAGACATAGCCAAAGTGGATGGCCACCAGGGGCGTTGAAAACACCATGGCCCCAACTGAGCTGGACACGCTGCTCACCACGAACCGGACAGCACCGTCCAGCCGTTTGATTTTTGTCAGCTTCAGCTTCTCCGCCCCCGCCAACAGGAAGGCCTGGATGCGCCCGGAAACCAGCAGCAGCCCCGCCATGGCGGCAAAGCTGAGCTGGAGGCTGATGCTGGCCGCCGCGTTGGGGTTTACAATCAGCAGCACCGCCAGAATGGCGGCCAGGGAAGTGATGCTGTCATTTTCCCGCTTCAGCAGGGGCGCAAAAATCAGCGCCGCCTGCATAAAGCTGGCCCGGATGACCGAAGGGCTGGCACCGGTCATGGGAATGAACACCAGAAGCAGCGGAATCCCAATGAGGGCAGTTAGGCGTTTCTTTCCTGTAAACAGCCGCACGAAGCCCAGGAGAAAGCTGACATGGAGCCCGGAGACAGACACCACATGCATCAGCCCTGAGGTCCCCAGGGCCGAGTACAGCCCCTCATAGTCATAGAGCTGCGTCCTCTCCCCCACCAGCAGCGCCTTCATAAAGGCGGCCGCCTCCGCCGGGAAACATTCCCCAATGGACGCACTCAGCGCGGCGGCAATGGCCTTGGGGAAATAGAGGAAAGCCAGGGCGCTCCGCCCCGTCACCTCCACTGCACCGTCTGCATAGCCGATGAGATAGATGCCCCGGGAGATATAGTTGTCCGTCTCTGTGCCGCTGCGGTAGACGGCGCTGGTGAGCCGGACATCCAGGGAAATCTCATCTCCCGGAGATAAAGCGGGCAGCTCCCCGTCATATTCATAGATGGCAATTTTCACCCGCGGCAGGCCATCTGTCGTCAGCCGGGCATACACCCGGCTGTAGTCCTCGCTGTGGAAGCTGTAATCGGTGACCTCCGCGGTGACGCTGTGGGTCTCACCTACCAATTCCTCTGCCGGAACCAGGGTAAACTGGGCGTATACCCAGCTCCAGGCCAGAGCGGCCGCCATGGATGCAAAAACCAGCGCGCCCCGGAGCCGCCAGGCTCCCCGGAGGGCCAGCAGGGACACCAGCACCAGCGGCAGACAGGCCACAGCACAGGGTAAAAGCCAGCTCAGGGGAAAAAGATAGTGGGCCAGCACTGTGCCCGCCGCATAGCTCAGCGCCGCCACTGCCAGCTTCCGCATATCCCTTCCCCCCTCGCGCCTCTCTACCGGGGGCTGTCTTGCCCCCCACGGCGAAAAAGCCGCCTTTCGTTCTCTGAGAGTATCATAACAGATGCCGCTGCTTTGCGCAAGAATCTTCATGTTCTTGGCTGTATGGGTGATATTTCGTTTACATTGCTCGTAGCGGGATGTATAATCTGAGATAGACAAAGCCGGATTTATGTTTGCGGCATTGCCTAAAATGGAAAATTTTGAATGTTTAGATTGTCACCAATAAAATTATGGAGAAATATCTCAATAATACTGTCTCTGCTAGCAATAATTTTTTGTTTGATTGGAACATTTATCCGGAGCAGAAAACGCAACAAATCCTAAGTTGGCGAATTGGATGTTCATGAGGTGAGAATAAATGGATAAAGAAAAAAAGAGAAAAA
>CAZRNK010000059.1:0-9324 GCA_964601435.1 uncultured Oscillospiraceae bacterium
TTCACACGAAAGTGTGGAAGCGCGGGATACGGAGCTTGTGCTGACGCCCAGGGCCCTGTGGCCTGGCAAATCGATGCTGGAGACAAATTTTGTCTACCTCCCCAGCCAAGCCGCAACCAGGTAAAAAATTTAGAGGGGGAGTCAAGAGGGGGAACAGCCTTTGTCGCTGTTCCCCCTCTTGCGGCGTTTCTTTTGCCTACTTTTCTTTCGCTGATGAAAGAAAAGTAGGAACACCCCATCCACCTGTGGGTGGAAAATATTCTTTTGGTTCCTTTTCTTGCAGGCGCAAGAAAAGGAACAGCTTTGAAAAAAGGAGCCCCTCACCAATAGGCGAGGGGCAAAAAGGTTAGTCTTCCTCGGAGGGGTCGTCCTCCTCATCTTCGTCCACATCCTCGATGCTGTCGAAGTCAAACTCCAGCGTCTCCCCGCAGTTGGGGCACTCGATGGCGCCGGTGAGGAGTACGTCCTCGTCCACGGTGATGGTGTTCTCGCAGCTGGGGCAGGTCACTTCATAGAAAACAGGCTCCTCATCCTCGTCCTCGTCATCGTGCCCATGGCAGTGATGGTGCCCGCCGTGACCATGGCCGCAGCAGCCGCCGTGATGGTGATGATGGAAGTCCTCTTCGTCCTCCTCATCCTCGTCCTCATCGTCGATATCGCACATGACGTCCAGGAAGTCCTCCAAGTCGTCAACGCTCTCAGCCAGGTCTTCCACATCTTCTTCCAGGGCCTCCTGGTCCAGTGCCAAATCCTCCAGGATGTCGGCAATGGCGGCAAAAAGCTTGCCCTCCTTGCTGTCTTTATCCAGATCCAGGCCCTCCAGGAGACCTTTCAGGTACGCAACTTTTTCAGCAGGTGTCATGGTCAATTCCTCCTTTACGGTATGATAGACAACCTTATCTTATGGGAAACATATATGGGAACAGGGCAAAATCAGCTCTTGGCGCGCTCCAGATATTCGCCGGTGCGGGTGTCCACGCGGATTTTATCGCCGGGATTGATGAACAGGGGCACCTTTACCTCTGCACCAGTCTCCAATATGGCGGGCTTGGTGACGTTGGTCGCGGTGTTGCCGGCGAAGCCGGGGTCGGTCTCGGTGACTTCCAAATCCACAAAGTTGGGCGCTTCCACGGAGAACACCTTGCCCTTGTAGGAGCTGACGGTGCAGACCATGTTTTCCTTGACGAAGCGGAAGCCGTCGGAGAGCTGGCTCTTGTCGATGGGCTCCAGCTCGTAGGTCTCCGGGTCCATAAAGTAATAGAGGTCGCCGTCGCTGTAGCTGAACTCCATATTCCGGCGCTCTACGTAGGCGTTCTCAAACTTGGCGGTGGGGTTGAAAGAGGTCTCCACCACGGCGCCGGTGATGACGTTCTTCATTTTCGTGCGGACAAAGGCCGCGCCCTTGCCGGGCTTGACATGCTGGAACTCGATGACCTGCATGACCTGGCCATCCATCTCAAAGGTCACACCGTTGCGAAACTCGCCTGCAGAAATCATAATTGGACTCCTCCTATATTTACATTCATTTGTTTCATACCGCAAACATTGTACCCCATATCCCCCGTTTTGGCAAGAGGGATGTTGCCCTGCCGGGGGAAATGCGGCGCGGTTACAGGATTAACAGCTCCTTGGGGGCTTTGGTGAGAATCTCACAGCCATCGGTGGTCAGGACCACCACGTCTTCAATCCGGACGCCAAAGCGGCCGGGGAGATAGATGCCCGGCTCGGCGGAGACAACGGCGCCCACAGGCAAAAGCGTCTCCCCGGAGGGGTTGAAGTTGGGGGGCTCATGGATTTCCAGGCCCAGGCTGTGGCCGAAGCCGTGGCCGAAATAGGGGCCATAGCCCGCCTTTTCAATGACGGCGCGGGCAGCGGCATCTACATCCCGGCCAGGGATGCCGGCCCGAGCGGCGGCAATGCCGGCCAGCTGGGCTTCCAGGACAACTTGATATACGGTGCGCATCTCCTCCGTGGCGCTGCCGATGGCCACAGTGCGGGTCATGTCGGAGCAGTATCCGTCCTTGATGGTGCCGAAGTCCATGGTGACAAAGTCGCCTTTCTGGATGACAGTGTCCCCCGGAACGCCGTGGGGCATGCTGGAGTTGGCCCCGGTGACCACAATGGGGGGGAAGGAGTTGCCCTCGCCGCCATAGCGGAGCATCCGGTAGGTGAGTTCAGCGGCCACCTCCCGCTCCGTCAGGCCGGGGCGCAGGAGGCCCAGAATGTCCTCCAGGGCCCGCTCGGCGATGGCCTGGGCGGCGCGCATGGAGGCAAGTTCCTCCGGCGTTTTGCTGGCCCGGAGCTGGGTGAAAATCTCGTCGCAGGCAATGAGCTCCATCAAAGGCAGCAGCCCCTCATACCGGCGGAAGGCCGCCAGGCTCAGCCGCTCTGCCTCAATGCCCACCCGGCGGGCGCCGGCGTCGGCGAGGGCCTGGCTGATGAGGGCATTCAGCGTCGTGCCCGGGGCGGTGCAGCGGACCTGTGCGCCGGTGTTTGCCTTCTCCGCCGCCTCCACATAGCGGGAGTCCGTGAGGAGCCTGGCGTCCCCCAGGCCCACCACCACGGCGCCGTCTGTAAAGTCAAAGCCGGTGGCATAGCGCTGGTTGACGCTGGAGGTCAGTAAGACCGCGTCCAGGCCGTGGGTCTTCAGCGCGGCCTGGATTTTTGCAATATGGGCCATAATAGCCATCTCCTTTTTCTTGTATCATATTCCCTTGCGCCGCAGGAGGCGGAAGGGGGCCTCCAGGGCATACCGAAGGGCCAGGAGGGGATTTTTCAGGCTGATGGGGCGCACCAGAATGGCCAGGACGCCTGCGGATTTGGCGCAGAGGACGTCTGTATAAATCTGGTCACCGATGAGGGCGGCGCGCGCCGGCGGCAGGTTCAGCTCCCGGAGTACCTGCTTTAAGCCCCGCGTGCCCGGCTTCCCGGCCCGGCCCAGATAGGAGATGCCCAGGGCCTGGGCAAAGCGCCGGGGCCGATCCCCCCGGTTGTTGGAGAGGATATAGGGCGTCAGGCCGGCCACCTTCATGTCCAGGACCCACCGCACCAGGTCAGCGGAGGCCGTGTCCTCGTGATAGGGGGCGAGGGTGTTGTCCAAATCCAGCAGTACCAGGGCGATGCCCCGCTCCAGGAAGAAGCGCGGTTGTAGGTCATAGATGCGCGCAATGCGCAAATCAGGCCGCAGCCGCATGGCGCTACACCGCCGCAAGTGCCTGCTCAATATCGGCAAGCAGGTCCTCGGCGTCCTCCAGGCCGCAGCTCAGGCGGACCAGGTCCGCCGTGATGCCCGCGGCGGAGAGCTCGGCGTCATTCATCTGACGGTGGGTCGTGCTGGCCGGATGGAGGACGCAGGTCCGGGCGTCTGCCACGTGGGTCTCGATGGCGGCAATTTTCAGGTTGGCCATAAAGATTTCCGCCGCGGCGCGCCCGCCGGTAAAGCCAAAGGAGACTACGCCGCAGGTGCCGTTGGGCATGTATTTCTGCGCCAGGTCATAATAGGCGTCTCCCGGCAGGCCGGGGTAGGTGACGAAAGAGATTTTGGGATGTTTTTTCAGATACTGGGCCACAGCCAGGCCGTTTTCGCAGTGGCGGGGCATCCGCACATGGAGGCTCTCCAGGCCCAGGTTCAGCAGAAAGGCATTCTGGGGGGACTGGATGGAGCCAAAGTCCCGCATGAGCTGGGCAGTGCATTTGGTGATAAAGGCCCCGCCCAGGCCAAACTTCTCCGTGTAGGTGATGCCGTGATAGCTTTCGTCCGGGGTGGTGAGGCCGGGGAACTTGTCTGCGTGGGCCGTCCAGTCGAAGCGGCCGCTGTCAACAATGCAGCCGCCCACCCCGGCCCCATGGCCGTCCATGTATTTGGTGGTGGAGTGGGTGACGATATCCGCACCCCATGTAAAGGGGCGGCAGTTTACCGGCGTGGCGAAGGTGTTGTCCACAATGAGGGGGACACCGTGGGCGTGGGCTGCGGCGGCAGAGCGCTCGATGTCCAGCACAGTCAGAGCCGGGTTGGCGATGGTTTCGCCGAAGAGGGCCTTGGTGTTGGGTTGGAAGGCGGCGTTGAGCTCTTCGTCGGAGCAGTCCGGCTCCACAAAGGTGAAGGAGATGCCCATCCGCTTCATGGTGACGGCAAAGAGGTTGTAAGTGCCGCCATAGATGGTGGAGCTGGCTACAACGTGGTCACCGCAGCCGGCGATATTGAAGATGGCGTAAAAGTTGGCGGCCTGCCCGGAGGAAGTGAGCATAGCGGCGCTGCCGCCCTCCATGGCGCAGATTTTGGCTGCTACAGCGTCGTTGGTGGGGTTTTGCAGGCGTGTGTAGAAATAGCCGCTCTCTTCCAAGTCAAAGAGCCGCCCCATGGCCTCGCCGGTGGCATATTTAAAGGTCGTGGACTGGATGATGGGAATTTGCCGGGGCTCCCCGTTGCCGGGGGTATAGCCGCCCTGGACACAAATGGTTCCGATTTTACTCATATGGGAATCTCCTTCTGCGCCGGTGGAGAAGGGGAAACTGCCGGCGCTAATTTTACTGTTTTCATGGATTCCCCGGCCCGGGGGCTAGGGAACAATAACCGAGGGGTCCGCCGTCAGCTCGCCGCTGAAGTCCATATCCCCGATGATGGCCTCCTCCCCATCCAGGGTGAGGTGGACGGCGTCCACATTCTCCAGCTGGGTGAGGGAGGCAGTGATGGCCTCCACAGCCAGGGCAATCTGCTCCTTGGAGCTGCAGTAGGCAAAGAAATCCGTGGTCAAATCCAGATAACAGATTCGGCTGCGGGTTTCCACCGAGATAACGCCCTCGGAGCCCTCGAAGAGGGAGACATAGCCCGGTTCGGACTTGGCGTCCAGCAGGGCCAGGAGCGTGGTCAGCTCCGGGCTCAGCGCCTCGTCCCGCTCCACAATCCGGGGGATGGCCGCCAGGCGGCCGCCCTCCAGGGCCAGGTAGACGAGGACTTCCTCCTCCCCCCGGGCGCTGTTGGGCGGGCCCAGGACCAAATCGTTGCGGCTGAGGGGCTCGGACAAATCCCGGTAGACATAGGTGTCCACCGGACTGCCCTCCACCAGGATTTGGACATACTGGGTGTCCGGCAGGTTGGTGAGGGTGTTGACAATGGTATACAGGACAAGGCGCTCTTCAATGGCCGTGTTGGGTTTGTTGGCAAGGAAGTCGGCGCTCAAATCCACAGTGCAGAGCCCGTCCTCGGTAGAGATGGACAAAAGCTCTGTTCCGGCGGGAATGGGGGAGTAAAGGCTGCTGCTGTAGGGGCCCCGGAGCAGTTCCTCCATAACCACACGCTCGGAGAGGGCCTCCTCCCCGACGGAGAGAGTGTGGACTTCCGAGTCCAGGAAATGTCCGTCCGCATCGGCAAAATACAGGCGGATTTGCTGCTCATAGGGGTTGATTGCCTGGTCATAAATCAAAATGTCATCTGCTGTCAGACCCAGAATTTCCGGATGGTCTTCCGCGTAAACAGAGACGCTCTCCACCTCGTCCAGCGCGGTAAAAGTCAGCGTCAGGCAGCCGTTGACCAGTGTCTTTTCGATGGGTGGCAAGTCCCGGTAGGAAGCGCTCAGGTTTAAAATCAGGGCGCCGTCCTCCTCCAGGGTGTAGGAGAGGAACTCCACCCCCGCCGGCATGGCGCTGGTAAGCGCGCTGTCCGCCGGCTCGCTGGCAAAGGCCGACAGGAGGAAGTGGAGCAGGTAGGTGTCCGAAGGGACAGAGAGCGTCTCCGGGGCAATCAGCTCCCCGTGGCTTTGCTCCGTGTCCTGAAGCAGCCGGTAGACCTGGACGGTGGAATCCCCTGACTCCGCTTCCTGGGTGCAGGCGGGGAGCAGGAGAAAAACTGCGGCGGCCAGAATGGCGGCGGCAATGCGGCGCATCATGCTTGTCCCTCCTCTCCGCTCCAGATGGGGAAGGTGACGGAAAAACGGGTTCCCCGTGGCTCCCGAGGCGTTACCTCTACCTGGCCGTTATAGGCGACGACCGTATCGTGGACGATGCTCAGTCCCAGCCCGCTGCCCCCGGCCTCCCGGGAGCGGGCCTTGTCCACCCGGTAGAACCGGGAGAAGATGTGGGGCATGTCCTCCTGGGGAATGCCGATGCCCGTGTCGTCCACCACCATGTGGACCTGTCCCTCTCCGGTATACAAAAGCAGGCGCACTGTTCCGCCGGGAAGGTTGTATTTGATTCCGTTTTCCACCAGGTTGAAGATAATCTGATAGATGTCATCCCGGGTGGCCCAGATGTAGCAGCCGTCTGAGAGGGTGTATTCCAGTTGCACGTCCCGGGCCTGAGCCAGGGGCTTGAGGAGGCGGAGAGTGTCCTGGGCCACTTCCTTAATATCCACCCGGCTCCGGGGGGAGACGACTTCGCCTCCGTCCAGGCGGGTGAGACTCAGCAGCTTCTCTGTGGTGCGCTGGAGGCGCTCGGCCTCGCTGCCGATGTCGGTGACAAACTCCCGGATGGTGTCGGTATCCATGCCCTGGCTCTGGACAATGGAGTCCGAGAGGAGGCGGATGGCCGCCAGGGGGGTCTTCAGCTCATGGGAGGCGTCGGAGACGAAGCGGCGGCGCAGCTCCTCCGTCTGCTGGAGGCGCTCGGTCAGGTTGTTGAATTCCTCCCCCAGGTCGGTGAGCTCATCGTTGCCGCCTACAGCCAGCCGGTAGCTGTATTCCCCGTCCCGCACCACGCGGATGGCCCGCACCAGGGCGGTAATCCGCCTCGTCAGGGCCCGACTGAAGAAAATGACTAGGACGATGGACAGCACGCCTACAAACAGGGAGATTGTGCGCAGGTTCTGTACAATACCCGCCAGCAAATCCGCCTGGTCTGTGTCGTAATCATAGAGATAGACGGCGCCGATGGTGGTGCCGCAGCTGCGCACCGGCAAGGCCAAGAGGCTGGAGAAGGCGTCTCCATCATAGGAGATGAAGCAGTCCATGTTGCCCTGGAGCGCGTGATAGATTTCGGAGAACAGGGCATAGCGGCCCAGGCCGGCGTCGGCGTCAGAGGTGTCGTATAAAATCAGCCCCGCGTCGTCTGTGACAATGACCCGACTCAGGGACATGGTGTCCAGCAGCTCCATCACCTGTCCCACGCTGTCCCGGCTCAATGTCTCCAGTGCGGAGAGGGAGGAGGCGATGACCTGGGCCTGGCTGCGCAGGGTGCTCTGCTTGGAGCTGAAAACCAAATCCCGGGTCGTGATAACCGGATAAATGTTGAGAAAAATCAGCGTCGCCGCAATAATCAGCAGAAAGGTGGCGATGAATTTAAATTGTACGCTGATGCGTTTTTTCTGTTGTCCGTTTTTGGACTTTTCCATAAGACCACCCATTCAAACCCGATGAAAAAGTGCTGGAGGGAAGCCCATCACTCCTTGAAATAATAGCCTACGCCCCATTTTGTGATGATGCAGGTGGGCTCGGCGGGGTTGCGCTCCAGCTTCTCCCGGAGGCGGCGGATGTGGACGTCCACAGTGCGGATGTCCCCCTGATATTCATAGCCCCATACCTGGTTGAGCAGGCTCTCCCGGCTGAATACCTTCCCAGGATTGCGCATCAGCAGCTCCACCAGGTCAAATTCCTTGACGGTAAGGTCCACGCTCTCCCCGTCTTTCTCCGCGCTGCGCCGCTCCGTGTCGATGGTGATGTGGCCCCGGGTCAGGCGGCCGGGCCGCTCCCCGGCGCCCTGGATGGTGCTGCGGCGGATTAGGGCCCGGATGCGGGCTTTCAGCTCCAGGATGTTGAAGGGCTTGGTGATGTAGTCATCTGCGCCGTACTCAAAGCCGATGAGCTTGTCGGTGTCCTCGCTCTTGGCGGTGAGCATGATAATGGGGACGGTGGAGAAGGTGCGAATCTGCATGCAGGCCTCCAGGCCGTCCATCTTGGGCATCATAAGGTCCAGGAGAATCAGGCTGTAGTCGCCGGAGCGGGCCAGCTCCACGGCAGTCTCCCCGTCGTAGCAGACATCCACCTCATAGCCCTCGTTTTCCAGATTGAATTTAATTCCCTTTACCAACAGCTTCTCGTCGTCAACAACCAAAATCTTCATTTCGTACCTCCCACTGTGATATAGTCTTGGATTTCTGCGTATGTCGCCTCGCCGATGCCGGAGACCTCCAGCAGTTCCTCTGTGGAGCCAAAGCTGCCCTTTTCTGTCCGGGCTTCCAGAATCCGGGATGCCAGCACCTCCCCAATACCAGGGAGGGTCATAAGCTCGTCCGCCGTGGCGGCGTTGATATCCAGCCGGCCGTCGATATAATGACTGGGGGACATGTCCGGGACTTCGCCGCCGGTGTCGTTTCCGGAGCGGACAGCGTCCGCATCCGCAGCGGCCTGGACGGAGATGGTGACCTCCCCGGCCCCGGCGCGGCTGGCGAAGGAATAGACAACAGAGGCGGCCAGAAAGAGCAGGACGGCCGCAATGGCAATCCATTCCGAGCGGTTTGGTTTCATTGGCCGTCCACCTCCCAGAAGGGTTTCCGCCTGGCCTGCCGGCAGAAAAATGCGCAGATTTTCCCTTGGTGCAATATTTGTTATTGCTTTTCCGGGCATAAATTTGTATAATAATAAGGTCCTAAATCCCATTATCAAGCAAATTCCTCTTTATCATACCATAGATTTGCGGAGATTGACATGAAAAAATTGAAAATTATCCCCTTAATTTTGATGATTTCTATCCTGGTGTCTTTGGTGGTTTTGCCACATGCCGCCGCCCTGGACGACCCACAGACGGGGGCGGCCTCCGTTATCCTCTATGAGCGCAACACCCGGCAGGTGCTCTATGAGAAAAATGCCGACGCCCAGGTGTATCCCGCCAGTACCACAAAAATTATGACAGTCCTCCTGGCTGTTGAGGCGGTGGAGGCAGGCTCTGTGGCCCTTACGGACCAGGTGACGGCCTCGGACGCCATGAATTATGACTTGATTCCCGACGGCAGCAGCGCCAATATCCAGGTGGGGGAGACCATGTCCCTGGGGGACCTGCTCTACTGTGCCATGCTGGTTTCGGGCAATGATGCCTGCAACGTGATTGCCGAGTACATAGGCGGCTCGATTTCCAACTTTGTGGCGATGATGAATTCCCGGGCCACAGAGCTGGGCTGCACCGGGACCCATTTTGCCAATGCCCACGGTGTACCCGACGAGAGCCACTACACCACGGCCCGGGATATGATGCTGATTGCCGACGAGGCGGCCAGCCATTCCGCCTTTATGGAAATCTGCAACAGCGCTGCGCACACGGTCCCCGCCACCAACCTCTCCGAGGAGCGGAACCTGGTGAACTCCAATGCGCTGATTTCCACAGAGTCCAGCTATGGGG
>CAZRNK010000060.1:0-9251 GCA_964601435.1 uncultured Oscillospiraceae bacterium
TGCTGTCCACCAAAACGATGTCATGTTCTTCCCGGGCAAGCTGGGTGGCCAGGGCAACACCCACCTTGCCGCCGCCTACAATGACGATGTTCATAGGTTTTCCTCCGCATTCATATGGAATCGTTGACTCATATATTCAATGATTTAAGCGCAAATTTCTCAGCAAAAACGGCGCAGGGCCAGGACCAGATACAGTGCGGCGACGCCTGTAAAGGCCCCTGTCACAATGGCAGAGGCCAGCAGGGGCAGGCCGTACCATAAGATGCCCGGCGTCCCCGTCACCACCAGGGCGGCCAGCAGCTGCCCTGCGTTGTGGGCTATGGCGGCCAGCACGCTCACCACCCAGAGCTGTTTTTCGGAAAAAACGCCGATGAGCGCCGCCATGGCCCCATAAGCCAGGACGCCTCCCGCAACAGAAAAGAGGAGCCCCGATACGCTTCCCGTAATGAGCCCGCCCAGCAGAATCCGGACGGCGAGCACAGCCCCTGCCTGCCGCCGGCCCAGAAGGGCCATGGCCACCAGCGTAATGATGTTGGCCAGGCCCAGCTTTACCCCCGCGATGGGGACAATGGGCGGGAGCTGGGCTTCCAGGGCATAGATGCCCACCGCCGCCGCGGCCAGGACCGCCATCAGGGCCAGCTGCCGCGTCTTCATGGCAGTGCCTCCTCTATCTGAATCACCAGCCGGTGCGGCAGGCAGACAATGGGAATCAGGCTCTCGGAAATGGCCCCCTGCCGGACACAGACCTGGTCCGGGCAGTCGGCGCGCTCCACTGCAATTTCCCCATGGGAGACAAGGAGGACATTCTCTCCATACTGCGTCTGGATTTCCAGGGTATAGGGCACCGCCACAGCGTTTAAATCAATTTCCTGATACAGCTCCCCATCCAGGTAGATGGCGGCGATGCAGCTCGTCTGGGTAAAACTCCTGGCAAGAAAGTAGCCCACGCAGCTCAAGGCCGCCACGGCAAGAAAGAGGATGACCCAAAATCGAGTGGATTTTCCCATGGCGGCACCTCCTTTTCTTACCCCCCATCATAGTTTCATTTCTCGGTGTTGTCAACTGGGTAGTAAAAATGGTATAATAGCCGCCAAGCGGCTATTATACAAAATTTCGGTCCTTTTTCTCGCCCGCTTCTGCGGGCAACCGAAAAAGCTGACATTTCTGCCGTTGCAGCTTCGCCACAGCGGCAGCGCGCACAGCTCTATACAAGAGGCCCACCCATTGCGTCCGCCCCGGCCGGCAAGCCGGGAAACTGCCTATGTCGATTTTTTCTCAACTCTTTACAAATTTTTCTCTGGAGACCCTTTTTGCCCTGTGTGTCTCCCTCATACGCTATCTTTTGCCGGTGCTTGCCCTGTGGATGCTGGAGCGGTGTGTCCGCTCCATGTTTTCTGAGCGCTATGAGCCGGAGACCTGGGCCTATCTGGGCCTTCCCGACGGGAGCAGCGTCCCCCTGCGCCACTGGGAGAACACCATCGGCCGCTCCCGGTATTCGGACGTAGTGCTGGACTATCCCGTAGTCTCCCGGAGCCACGCCGCCCTGATTCGGGACGACGCGGGCAACTGGACCCTCTACGATTTGGACTCCAAGGGGGGCACCACCCAGGATGGGTACCAGATTCTCCCCGAGGGCGCCCAGCTCTCCGACGGGGACAAATTCTCCCTGGCCGGCGTACAGCTCCAGTTTATTGATTTAACCGCACAGGAGCGGGAAAACCTGACCCAGCGCCGCACCGCCCCGGGCCGGTACATCCACCCGGGCATTACACTGATGATTCTCACCGTCTTCCAGCTCCTCCTGGCAGCGGCCCACAGCCTCTCTGCCGAGGCGGAGTATGTCCTGCCGGTCACGCTGTCCTTCAGTGCCCTGGCCCTGACGGAGTGGATTTACTATTTTATTATGCGCTCCATCCGCCGGATGGGCTTCGAGGTGGAGACCATCGCCTTTTTCCTCTCCACCCTGGGCCTCTCGGTGGCGGCCACCTCTGTGCCGGAGGACATGCTCAAGCAGTCGATTCTGCTCCTGGCCGGCATTGTGCTGTTTATTGCCCTGGGCTGGTGGCTCCGGGATTTAAACCGGGCCAAGAAAATCCGCTGGCTGGCCGCGGCGGGGGCCCTGGGGCTGCTGGCGCTGAACCTGCTTATCAGCGAGGAACTCTTCGGCGCACGGAACTGGATTCAGGTGGCCGGCATCTCCCTTCAGCCCTCGGAGTTTGTCAAAATCGCCTACATCTATGCCGGGGCCGCCACGCTGGACCGGCTGTTCATGGGCCGGAACCTCTTTTTATACATTGGCTTTTCCGCCGTCTGCGTAGGCGCGCTGGCCCTCATGGGGGACTTCGGCACAGCCCTAATCTTCTTCATGACCTTCCTGGTCATCTCCTTTCTGCGCAGCGGTAACCTGGCCACAGTCTTTCTGGCTGTCGCGGGGGCGGCCCTGGCCGGATTTTTGGTGCTGACAGTGCGGCCCTACATCGCCCAGCGCTTCGCCACCTGGGGCCACGTCTGGGAGTATGCCAATGACGCCGGCTATCAGCAGACCCGAGCCCTCTCCGCCGTCGCATCCGGCGGCCTCTTCGGGATGGGCGCCGGGCGGGGCTGGCTGGAGGATATTGTGGCGGCGGACACCGATTTGGTCTTTGCCGTAGTCTGCGAGGAGCTGGGGCTTCTGACTGCGCTGTGCGCCATCGCGGCTGTCATCATTCTGGCCGCCTTCGCCGTACGCAACGCGGCCCAGGCCCGCAGCAGCTTTTACGTCATCGCCGCCTGCGCGGCGGTGAGCATGATGATGGTCCAGCTGGGGCTGAATGTCTTTGGCTCCCTGGACATTCTCCCCTTCACCGGCGTCACCTTCCCCTTTGTCTCCCGGGGCGGCAGCAGCCTCATCTCCTGCTGGGCCCTGCTGGCCTATGTCAAGGCGGGGGACACCCGGCGAAACGCCAGCTTTGTTATGAAATCCCCCGCCACCTACCGGGACAGCCTCCCGGAGATTGAGGAGCCCGAGGACTACGATGCGGGCTGGGAGGAGGTCCGGCTATGAAGAAAGTAAAGCGCAGGGCCGCCTCCGCCCTGCTGATTTCCGCGGCCTTGATTGTGGGCATGGTGGTCTTTCTCATACAGCTGGTGGACAACGGGCACAGCTGGGCCATGTTCCAGGCCAACGCCTCTGTCTATTCCGGCGGGATTCTGGACACCGGCACCCTCACCGACCGCAACGGCACTGTCCTGGCCCAGGCGGGAGGCGGCAGCTATTCCTACGCCAGCGATGCCCTTACCCGCACCGCCTGCCTCCACGTAGTCGGCGACTACAGCGGCAACATTGGCACCGGGGCCCTCCAGGCCTTCGCTGACAAGCTGGCGGGCTACAGCCTGGTAAACGGCGTCTACAGCGCAGACGGCCGGGGCCAGACAGTGGCCCTGTCCATTGATGCAGACCTCAACAAAACCGCCTACAGCGCCCTGGCGGGGCGGAGCGGGGCTGTGCTGGTCTCCAACTATAAAACTGGGGAAATCCTCTGTATGGTCTCCTCGGTGAGCTACGACCCCAACACGACCATTGATGCCACCGACAGCGCCTATGAAGGGGTATACTTAAACCGCACCATCAGCTCCACCTATACCCCCGGCTCTGTCTTTAAGCTGGTCACCACCATTGCGGCCATTGAGACGATGCCCGACCTCTTCAGCCGCAGCTTTTCCTGCGCCGGCAGCGCCACCCTCCCCGACGGGAGCGTGGTCAACTGCACCGGCTGGCATGGGCAGCAGACCATCGAGCAGGCCCTGGCCAACTCCTGCAACTGCGCCTACGCGGAGCTGTCCCTGGAGCTGGGGGCCGACACCCTGGCGGAATATACCCAGGCCCTGGGCCTGACAGAGAGCGCATCCATCGACGGCATCCCCACCGCCGCCGGGCGCTTTGACAAAGCAGAGGCCGGCACCGGGGACCTGGCCTGGTCCGGCATCGGGCAGTATCACGATTTGGTTTGCCCCTTCGCCATGCTCCGGCTGGTGAGCGCCGTGGCAAACGGCGGGGAACTGGCTACCCCCACCCTGCTTTCAGGCGGCGGGGGCGGCACCGAGGCCCTCCTCAGCGCCGGCACTGCCGCCCGCCTGGGGGAAATGATGGCCTATAACGTAAGCTATGCCTACGGCACCTGGCGCTTCCCCGGCCTGGACATCTGTGCCAAATCCGGCACCGCCGAGGTGGGCGACGGCAGCTCCCACGCCTGGTTTGTGGGCTATCTGGACAGCGAAGAAACGCCCCTGGCCTTTACAGTCGTCATTGAGCATGGCGGCGGCGGACTGGATCAGGCCGGGGCCGTTGCCAACACCGTCCTGCAGGCCGCCGTCTCCGGCAGCTGACCTGCAAAATTTCTGCCCGCCCACAGGGCGAGGCAGCCCAACAAGCCGCCGGCCGGTGGTCCCGGTCCCGGCAATCCCCATTTCTCAAGGAGAAACATATAAAATGGAAAAACGTTCTTTTGCGCAGAAGCTGCGCGGCAGCCTCTGGTTTTTATATCTGCCTGTCTCTGTGCTGTACCTGGAACTGCTGATGAAGTTCTGGTGCTATCGGACTCTTACCGGACGGGGCGCTTTATTCACCACTGTCTTTTCCCTGGCCTTCGCTTTGGTTGCCACGGTACTCTGCGCCATCCGGCCCGGCCGGTATTTCCGCTGGTCCATGGCCGCCATGCTGGCATTTATCACCATCCTGTTTGGGGTCCAGGCGGTATATTACCGGATTTTCAAAACCTTCCTGGCCCTGTTCTCCCTGGCGGGCGCAGACCAGGTTCTGGGCAGTTTCTGGCGGGAAGCCCTGACCGGGATTTGGAAAACCCTTCCCGTTATCTTGCCCATGCTCCTGCCCTTTGTTCTCTGGCTGATTTTCAAAAAACGCCTGGCCCCTCCGGTATTTCCCCGCGGCAGCCGGATTTCCCTGTTGATTCTCTTTATTCTGCTCCAGGTGGGCGGCATGTTCCTGGTGCGCAGCAGCACCTCCGGGGTTATGAGCGCCTCTTACCTCTATTATGACAGCTACATCCCCGAGCATGTGGTCCGCTATTTCGGCACCATCACCAACCTGGAGCTGGACATCAAGGCCGTCCTCTTCCCGGAAGAGGATGTGAGCGCTGAGGAAAGCGAGGAAGAGAGCGCCGCCCCTGCGCCGTCCTACCGCCCCTCCCCCACCCCTGCCACTGAGACGGAGACGCCGGAGCCGGAGCCCACTGCGACAGAGGCAGTGCCCGAGGCCCAGGTCTGGGAAATTGACTGGGAAACCCTCATTGAAAACGAGACGGACGCCACCCTCAAGGAAATGCATCAGTATTTTTCCTCTGTGGAGCCCACCTACACCAATGAATATACCGGTTATTTCGAGGGCAAGAATTTAATCTGGATTGTGGCGGAGGGCTTCAGCTCCTGGGCCATTGATGAGACCCACACCCCCACGCTCTATAAGCTGGCCAACTCCGGCTTTGTCTTTGAAAACTTCTATAACCCCCTCTGGTATGTCTCCACCAGCGACGGGGAGTTTACCACCCTGCTGTCCCTGCTGCCCCAGAGCGGGGTGTGGAGCATGTCCCGCTCTTCGGACAACTACATGCCCTATGGCTTCGGCAACCTGCTGGCCAACCGGGGCTACACTTCCTATGCCTTCCACAACGGGACTGCCACCTATTACGACAGAAACCTGAGCCATCCCAACCTGGGCTATACCTTTATGGCCGATGGGGCGGGCCTGGACATCACGGATTACTGGCCCCCCTCTGACTTGGAGATGATGGAGGAGACTGTGCCCCTGTATGTGGATTCTGAGCCCTTCCACGCCTACTACATGACCATCAGCGGCCATCTCTATTATACTTTCACCGGCAACGCCATGGCCGCCAAACACCAGGAGGAAGTGGCCGACCTCCCCTATTCAGACAACGCCCGGGCCTATATCGCCTGCCACATGGAGCTGGACCAGGCCCTGGAGAACCTGATTGACCAGCTGGATGAGGCGGGCGTTCTGGAGGACACCGTCATCGTCCTGAGCGGCGACCATTACCCCTACGGCCTGGAAATTGAAGAGATTGAGGAGCTCAACGGCGGGGATGTGGAAGAGAATTTCGAGCTCTACCGCTCCACGCTGATTATCTGGAACGCCGCCATGGAGGAGCCCGTCCATGTGGAAAAGACCTGCTACTCCCTGGACATTCTGCCCACGCTGTGCAATCTTTTCGGCCTGGAGTATGACTCCCGCCTGATTGTAGGCCGGGATATCTTCTCCGATGCGGAAAGCCTGGTCATCTTCGGCAACCACAGCTTCATCACCGAAGAGGGCCGCTATAACGCCAGCACCGACACCTGGGAGGCGGCCGAGGGCTCCGGCGCGGACGAGGCCTACGCCGCCCAGATGCTGGAGCGCATCAACCGCCTGTTTGAATACAGCGCCAATATCATCGACTACGACTATTACGCCGTTGTCCTGGGAGAATCGTAATTTTTAAAAAAGAGGGAACCGTCATGATTGACATTTCCGTCAAAAACCTGACCAAAGCTTTTGAAGTCAACAACAACATCCTCGACGGCCTCAGCTTCGAGATAAACGCCGGGGAGCGGGTGGGCCTGCTGGGAAAAAACGGCGCGGGGAAAACCACCCTCTTCCGCCTTCTGGTGAGGGAATACACGGAGGACTCCGGGGACATACACATCGCCTCGGGCAAGCGCATCGGCCTTATCTCTCAGATTCCCCGCTACCCGGACGGCTACACCACCGAGGACGTGCTGAAAACCGCCCACCGCCGGGTGTATGCCATCCAGGACCGCCTCGCCGAGCTGGCGCAGGCCATGGGCGACGGGGCGGATTCTGCGGTCTTCCGGGAGTACGACCAGCTCACCGCCGAGCTGGAGAGCCTCGGCGGCTACAACATCGACTTTGAGCGCAACCGGGTGGCCAACGGCCTGGACATTCCGGCGGACATGCGTGCGCGGGACTTTGCGCAGCTCTCCGGCGGGGAAAAGACCCGGGTAAACCTGGCCCGGCTGATTCTGGAGGATACGGACATCCTGCTGCTGGACGAGCCCACCAACCATCTGGATTTGCGGGCCACGGAATGGCTGGAGGACTATCTGCTGAAATTCAAGGGGACTGTCCTGGCCATCAGCCACGACCGGTACTTCCTGGATAAAATCGCCCAGCGCACCATTGAGCTGGTGGACGGCAAGGCTGAATTCTATTCCGGCGGATACAGCTTCTATGTGGAGGAAAAGCAGCGGCGCTTCGAGGAAAAAATGCGCCAGTATGAAAAGGACCAGGCCAAAATCCAGCAGCTCCGCCAGGCGGCGGACAAGCTCCACCTCTGGGCCTTTCTGGGCAACGACAAGCTGCACAAGCGGGCCTTTTCCATGGAAAAGCGGATTGAAAAGCTCTCTCAGACAGAGCGGCCCCGGACAGAGCGCAGGCTGAAGGCCGGCTTCACCCAGCGGGAATTTCACGGGGATGAGGTGCTGGTCATGGAGGGCCTAAGCAAATCCTTTGGGGAAAAGCATCTCTTTTCAGACCTGAACCTGGAAATCACCGGCGGGGAGCGGATTGCCCTCATCGGGGAAAACGGGGCGGGAAAGTCCACCCTCATCAAACTGATTATGGGGGAGATAGCGCCCGACAGCGGCTATGTCTACCGGGGCCCCTCGGTGAAAACTGCCTACCTGCCCCAGATTATCCAGTTTGACGACCCGGAGCGCAGCGTGCTGGACACCATGCTCTATGCCGGGGGCTGTACCCCCCAGACAGCCCGGAACCGGCTGGGCGCCTTTCTCTTCTCCGGCGAGGATGTTTTCAAGAGCGTATCCTCCCTCTCCGGCGGGGAGCAGAGCCGGCTGCGGCTGTGTATGCTCATGAAGGACGAAATCAACTTTCTGATTCTGGACGAGCCCACCAACCATCTGGACATCTCCAGCCGGGAGTGGATTGAGGCGGCCCTCTCCGGCTATGAGGAGGCCCTCCTCTTTGTCAGCCACGACCGGTATTTTATCGAGCGCTTTGCCACCCGCCTCTGGGTCCTGGAAAATGGGAAAATTGTGGATTTCAAGGGCGGCTATCAGGAATACTGCACCTGGCGCGCCCGCCAGGCCGTCTTCGCCCAGGCGGCAGCGAAAAAGCCCGCCCAGGAAACAAAAAAGACGCAAAAGCGCGGTAAGCTCCAGGCAGACCCGGAAAAACTGCTGGCAAAGGTGGAACGGGATATTGCCAAGGCCGAGGCCGCGCTGAAGGCGTGCGATGCCCAAATCGAGGCAAACGCCACAGACTATCAAAAACTGATGGAGCTGGAGGCGGAGCGCGAGCCCCTGGCAAAGGCCCTGGACGACCTGTATGCCCAATGGGAGGCCCTTGCCCAATGAAAAAAAGCTTTTTCGCCACAGCCTGGTTCATCAGTGCCGTAATCTTGTGGATTGCCGCGGCCATCTTCCGCTTTGCCCTGGTGGGCTATGGCTGCATGGCGGCCCTGCTGGCTGCCGCCGGGGCGCTGCTCATCCTGCTCGGGCTCATGCGGCGGCACCACTGCCGCCGGGCCTTCACCTGCCTGAGCGTCCTGACAGGGCTGGGCATCTTCTGCATCTGCTTGCTGGAAGTGCCCATTCTCGCCGAAGCAGAGACAGATGCCGCGCCCAACACGGACTACCTCATTGTCCTGGGCGCCGGAGTCAACGGCACAACCCCCTCCCTGTCCATGGTAGACCGGCTGGACGCCGCTGAAGCCTATCTCCGGGCAAATCCGGACACCGTGGCCATTTTGACCGGCGGCCAGGGCCCCGGCGAGGACATCACGGAGGCCCAGGCCATGTACAGCGCCCTGACGGCCCGGGGCATTGACGCCGCCAGGCTCATCCTGGAAGAGCAGGCCACCTCTACCTGGGAAAATTTGTCGTACTCCATGGCCTTGATTCCGGAGGAAAACGCCAGCGTGGCCATCTGCTCCAGTGAATATCATCTGTGCCGGGCCAAATACATGGCCCAGTCCCTGGGCATCGAGGCCACCGGCGTCGCTGCGGACACCTCCCGCCTGATTTTGAAGGTCAATTACTTTCTCCGGGAGGCCTTCGCCCTGGCTTATCTGCTGGTTTTCGGCGGATAGGCGCGCCCCTGTGGCAGCAGGCATCGGAAACAGCAAAATCCCCCGTTTCTTTCACAGGAAAAGAAACGGGGGATTTTTCCGTCATGCAGAAAACCTAAATATCATTTTTGTTGCGGAAATTGGTCTCGA
>CAZRNK010000061.1:0-9230 GCA_964601435.1 uncultured Oscillospiraceae bacterium
TCTGTTTCGTACCGCCGCTTGGCATAGGCCACCCAGTCCTGGCCGTATGGGCAGCGAAAGAGCTCATAGGCATGCAAATGCAGGATTTTCCACGCGCCATGCTCCTTGCAGAAATCCACGGCAATGTTCTGCCAGTGCCAGTCCGCCATATAGCGCTTCCCCTCCGGTGTGGCGCTGGTAAGCACTGCCCCCCTGTCTGTATAGGGAGCCGCCGGCGGGACAGGCCCCAGCTCTCCGGCATCCGACTCCGCCCCAACACTCAGCCACAGGCCGGAGGCTGTTAGTCCGTCCGGGGCAACGGTAATGGCGGGGGTCGTCATGGCATGCACAATCAGCACTCCGGGAAATGTCTCCTTCCGGTAATAGCAGGCCAGCTGATGCCCCAGGAATACGCCGGAGGGGCCAATTTCCAAGCTGATATCCTGCCGTTCCCGGGCCCATAGCCGCTCTGGAATTTCCGTAATGCGGCCGCCCAGAAGCATCTGCTGATACACGGCCATTAAATTCTCAATCTCTTCCCTGTCCCTGCGCAGGCGGAGCTCCGCCTCCACTGTATCCAGCCGTCCCTCCAGGGCCGACAGCCGCTCTTCCATATTCATAACGAAACTCCCTCCTCTCAAATGGCAATACAGGCGGGAGAGGGAACCTCTCTGCATACATCCACCAGGCGAAGCCCCCCTGCCTCCACGGCATACAGCGCCAGGCTGTTATCCACCTGCAGCGCCGCCAATACAAAGCGCCCATCCGGCGTAAAATTACAGTCTCGCGGAGTCCGGCCCGGCGTGTCCGCAAAGCCGCCCACCTCCGGAATGCCATTATTGGCAATATGGAGCCAGGTAATAAAATCTGGCTTGGGGTTCGAGAGCATGCCCCGGTTGGAAACCAGCAGCATCCGTTCATCGGGACTCAGGCGGATTGCCGCCGCATCGGCTTTTCCCGGAAATCCGGGCGGCATGGCAGAAACCCGCCCAACTTCTTGGAACAGTTCTTTTTCTCCCGGACAATAGCGCAAACAGAAAACCTCAGATGTATTCTGCGCCAGAACATAGGCCATCCCATCAGAGCGAAATACCAGATGCCGGAGCGACGCCTCTATGGGTTTTTTGTAAACCCGGGAAAAATCCGCCTGTGTGTTGTCATACAGGCAAATGGCATGGGAGCCCGTGTCCAGCCCCACGGCATAGCGGCCGTCCGGCGTTACGCCGGCACAGTGCATACCTGCGCGCTCCCAGGGGCGGGGGCCGCTGTCTGGCTCTTGGGCCACTGCCTCCGCCGGGAGAATTATCCCATCATCCGTAAAGGTATAGCGGCTGATGGTGCCGCCAAAAAAGCAGGCCACATAGAGCTTGTTTCCCTGGCAGCAGACGTGGCAGGGGCGCTGCCCCTCTGCCGGGAAAGCGCTGACAGGCACAATCCCTTCCGGCACAATGCGAAAGCTCATCACGCCGCCCCGGGCCTTTCCCTGAAAGGTCATCCCCTCGCTGAGGGCAAAGAGGAAGCGCCTGTCCGCAGAAAGGGTCAGATACCCGGTGTTGTAGGCCGGAAAAGCCTGCGCCACGCGGAGGCGCCCGCTATCTGCATCAATCTCCACTTGGTAAATTCCCCTGCTGTTTCGCAGGGAGTTGGTCCCCACAAAAGCTGTCATCGCTCTGTGCATGAATTTCAACCCTCCTTTAACGGCAGCCTGAGCTGGGTGTCATAGGCGCCGCCCAGATGGAGAATATGCCGCCTGGTATTCCGAGTCTGAACTGCCTCGTCACTGGCATGGGCCACCCGCAAGCCATGGCCGGAAATCTCTAGCCGGAGCTGCTCACCGGGATGGAAAACCATGGCCGTGGGCCAAATTCCGATTTCCACCGGTGCAATCTCGCCCGGCGTCAGCAGCGCTTCTTCCCGATGGGTATGAAACGGCTGAAGCCGGGTAGATTTTTCCGCATCCAGCTTGCGGTGGGAAACCCGAAGCCGCCCGTTTGGGCCGGCATAGTCGTGGGTGCCCTGGGCAAGCAGTACATCGCCCTCAGGTGACAGTTTATCAAGCCGCACAAAAATATCCATATCCGTCGCATCTTCCGCTTCAACCCAGAGTTTTAATGCGGAATAGCCCACCAATTCCATCTGCTTCTCAAAGGACAGGGTAAAATGGACACAATCCTTCCCGTCGTCAGAAATATAAGAGACAAGTCCGCTTTCTGGTGCGGGCATTTCCGATAGGACACCATCCGGATGGAGGTAAAAATCCCGCTCCGCATATCCCGCCGGCGGAAAGGCGTCTACCACCCGGTCTATCATGTCAGTGTGTCCAGGATCAAGGAGTCCCAATCGGTAGCGAGGCGTATCTGCCCAGCCATTGTCGACTCCTTTCAGGAAATAATCAAAGAAACGCCGGGAATCTGCCACGTTGGCCATTTTCCGGTATTCGTTTGCCTGAGAGCCGTTATGTACACGCATCCATTTGTCCTTGGAAGCTATCCGGTTAAATCCCTCAAACGGTCCCCTGGAGTGGTAGGTCTGTACGAAGCTGGGAACCAGATAAACCGGACAGGTTACCTTTTCAAAGCATACATCCTTATCCGCCCAGTAGTCGTTATACAGGGGATACTTTTCGCTCATCCCCGCAATATCCTCAATCATACCGTAGCCAAAGCTGCGGTTTCGGTTGTTCCAGTCCAGCTGGGGGATTCCTCCCCGAACCATCTCATCCCGATAAAAATGCCCATGCCCCTCTACCAGATAGATGGCCGCCAAGTGCTCCGGCTGCTCCGCAGCAGCAAACCAGGCACTGATGGCCTGCCAGTGCGTTCCAGAAATGCCCACTTTTCCATTGCACCATTCCTGACGTGCCAGAAATTCTATCGTATCCCGGGCATCCTTTCCATATTGGGAGCCAAAATACTGCATGTTGCCCTGGGAATGATACACGCCGCGGGGGTCGGCATTAGCCACTGCATAGCCATACTGAACCCACTGGAAGGGATCGGGGCCCATACGCGTCTCTAAGCCGGACATAACAGAGTCGGCGTTAATGTTTTCCATCATTTCCTTATAGTGTATATGGTTTTTCACTTCCTCCGGCGGTTCCTCCATGGGCAGCAGCCGCTTGCCAAAGGATCCCCATCCCAGGAGGACGGGCACTTTCTCTTCTGTAACCGGCCGGTAAATGTCCATATCAATTTTCGTCCCATCCTCCAGCGTAACTGTCACATCCCGCTGAAAAATGATGTCACAGGGGAGCGTAGCGCCGCCCGGCATATATTGATACCCTTTTCTCCATATCTCCTCCGAGGGGCAATATCCCGGCCACCGGGACCTCGGGTCTTCCGGAGAAGTCATGGGGTAATATAAAATCTCTATGGGCTCCGACATAGGATTGCATTCCTTTCATCATTCCAATCTAACCATACCACAATTCCTTTTGAAAGGGAAATTCCGATTTCTCCCCGTTTATTCTCTGTAGGAATAAGCGGAAATTTGAATGTATCTCCCCCATTTGCAAAAAATACGGCCCTTGCGGGCCGCATTGCAAATTTTTTGTTTGACTTTCGCCGCCTACAGCCGCACCGGCACACGCGCATGCACCGCCATGGATTTTGGCGTAACGCAGCAGTCATAGGCCAGGATATGCACCCCCGCCTCCGCCGCATCCCAGAGCGCCTGGGCAAAGGCGGCGTCCGTGGCGGCATTTGGGGTAAAATATGCCGCGCCCTCCATCTGAATCAGGAAAAAAACATAGGCTTCTATCCCCTCCCGGGCCGCTTTGATAAGTTCCCGCAGATGCCGCGTCCCCCGCTGGGTTGGGGCGTCCGGGAACAGGCACACATTGCGCTCCTCCAGCGTGACCCCCTTCACCTCCAGGAGGGCCTCGGCATTTGGCATCTGGATGTGAAAGTCGAAGCGGGAGGCCCCCCAGTTAAACTCCCGCCGGAGGACGCTCCCCGGCGGGAACAGGTCGCCCGCCGCAAGATACTCCCCAACGGCGGCATTGGGGGCCTGGCTGTCCATGTTGATGAGGCGCGCCCCCTTCTCCACCGCCACCAGGTCATAGCGGGTTTTCCGCCCGGGGGCGTCCAGATGGTCCTCCAGGTATACCACCGCCCCGGGCACAAGCAGCTCCCGGCACCGCCCCGTGTTTTTCACATGGCAGCGCACCGTCTCCCCGCCCATGTCCACCATGGCAATAAAGCGGTTGGGGCGGCTTATGAACCGCCCCGCCTTGATGTTTTGATACTCCATATCGCTCACTCCACCGCGGCCAGCAGCCGGCGGGTATATTCCGAGCGGGGATGGTCATAGACCTCCTCCACCGGCCCCTGCTCCACAATCCGCCCTTTCTCCATGACCATCACCCTGTCGCAAATCTGATAGATGACGTTCAAATCGTGGGAGATAAAGAGATAGCTTAAATCCAGCTCCTGCTTCAGCTCCGCCAGCAAATCCAGAATCTGGGCCTGGATGGTGACATCCAGCGCGCTCACCGGCTCGTCGGCGATAATGAGCTTCGGCCGCTGAATCAGGGCCACGGCGATGCCCACCCGCTGGCGCTGCCCGCCGGAGAGTTCCCGGGGCCGCCGGGCGGCAAATTCCGGCACCAGTCCGACGCGCTGGAGCATATCCAGGACGCGCCGCTTCCGCTCCGCGGCAGAATATTTGCCGAAAACCCGGAGGGGCTCCTCCACAATCCAGCCCACAGTCTTGGCCGGATTCAGGGAGCCAAAGGGGTCCTGAAACACCATTTGGGGCCGCTTGGTGTAGTGGTGGATTTCCCCGTCATAGGTTTTTATCATGCCCAAAATCGCTTTGGAGAGGGTGGTCTTGCCGCAGCCGGATTCCCCCACCAGCCCCAGCACCTCCCCCTGATAGAGGGTAAAGCTGATGTCGTGGAGGGCCTGGAACCGCTCCTTCTTTCCCAGCAGGCCCGCCGTCCCATACCAGACATTTACGTTTTTTACTTCCAGGACTTTTTCCCGCTCAGCCATGGTGCTCCCCGCCTTTCTTCCGCCGGGTGGGGATGGCGGCAATCAGCCGCTTGGTATACGCTTCCTGGGGGTTGTGGAAAATTTCCTCGGCGCTGCCGGTCTCCACAATCTCCCCGTGGTACATGACGGCCACCCTATCGCAGAGCTTGCGGACGATATTCAAATCGTGGGAGATAAACAGCAGCCCCACCCCCTTCTCCTGGTTAATCCGCCCCAGGAGATAGAGGATTTGGGCCTGGACGGTGACATCTAGGGCGGTGGTTGGCTCGTCGCAGATGAGGAGCCGGGGGTCGCAGATAAAGGCGGCGGCAATCATAGCCCGCTGCCGCTGGCCGCCGGAGAGCTGGTGGGGATATTTCTCATAGGTTTTCTCCACATCCGGCAGCCCCACATGGGCCATCACCTCCAGCGCCAGCTCCTTGCGCCGGGCGGGGGTGCAGTCCGTGTGGAGGCGGAGGGTCTCCTCCACCTGCCTGCCAATTTTCATCAGGGGATTCAAGCTGGTCATGGGCTCCTGAAAGACCATGCCAATCTCCTTGCCCTGAATCTTCCGCAGTTCCTCCCGGCTGCACTGGAGCAGATTGCGCCCGTTCCACAAAATCTCCCCGGTAATCTGGGTGCGGCTGCGCTCCAGAAGCCCAGCCACGGCCAGGGCCGTGACGGTCTTTCCGCTCCCGGACTCCCCCACCAGGCCCAGCTTTTCCTTCGGTGCCATGGAAAGGCTGATATTTTTCACCGCCGGGGTCTCCTCCCCCCGGAAGGTAATGGTCAGATTTTTGATTTCCAGCATGGCTTCTCCCCCCTCTACAGGCGGCTCCGGCTGCCCAGTCCGTCGGAGAGCAGCCCAAAGCCCAATATCAGCAGCACAATGGCAAAGCCGGTGCTGAGCACATACCAGGGGGCGGAAAACATATAGGTCTGGGCCTCCGAGAGCATGTACCCCAGGCTGGCGGTGGGGGGCGTCACGCCGATGCCCAGGAAGCTCATGCTGGCCTCCGCCAGTACGGCGTTGTTAAAGCCGATGGCCATGGCCGGCAGAAGCACAGGCATCACATTGGGCAAAATGTGCACAAACAAAATCCGGAAGTGGCTTACGCCCATGAGCCGGGCGCTTTTCACATAGTCCATCTCTTTTTGCCGGGCAAACTCCCCCCGGGTAATCCGGGCAAAGCTGGGGATGAACAAAATGCCCAGGGCGATGATGACATTGTAGACCCCCGAACCCATGAGGCTGATGAGCACCAGGGCCAGCAGAATGCTGGGGAAGGCGGTGACAATGTCGTTAAAGCGCATCAGCAGCTCGTCCAGCCACCCGCCGAAATAGCCGGTGAGGGCGCCAATCAGAACGCCGAAAACCGTCCCGATGGCCACAACCGCCGCGGAAATCAGCAGCGTGATCCCCGCCCCGTCCAGAATCCGGCTGAAAATATCCCGGCCGAAGTTGTCCGTCCCCAGGATATGGGCCAGGCTGGGGGCCTCCATGCGCTCTGCCGCGCTCATGGCGTTGGGCGCATAGGGCGTCCAGAAAAAGCCCACCAGAATCAGCGCCACCATGCAGGCGGTGAGGGCGCCCCCCAGAATCAGGGTGTAATTTCTCTTTTTTCTCATAAGCAGACCCTTTCGGTATGCCCGTTCCCCGGCGGCCTACCGCAGCCGGACCCGGGGGTCAATGTACTGATACAAAATATCCGAGAGTATGTTGACGGCAATGACCACAAAGGCGATGACCACCACAATCACCTGCACCACGGGGAAATCCCGGGTGGAGATGCTGGAGAGCAGCAGCCGGCCGATGCCCGGTACGCTGAAAACCTGCTCGACAATAATGCTCCCCGCCACAATGTCCGCCAGCGTCATGGCCAGGAAGGTAATCACCGGCATGATGGCGTTGCGCAGCACATGGCTTTTGAGGACGCCGGTGCGGCTGTTGCCCCGGCTGTAGGCGGTGCGGACATAGTCCGAGCCCAGCTCGCTTAAAATGCTGCTGCGCAGGAGCTTTACCGTCATGGCGCTCTTGGGCAGGGCGATGGCCAGAGCCGGGAAGAACAAATACCCCAGGAACCCGGGGACGCTCTCCGTATAGGAGATGAAGTCCCCGGGGGTAAACAGCTTCAGCACAAGGCCGAAGAGAAAGGTAAACAAAATTCCAATAAAGAAGGGGGGGATGGCCATGGTAATCTGGTTGAGCACTGTTACAACGCGGTCCACCACCCCGCCCTCATACCGGGCCAGCAAAATGCCCAGAGGGATGGAGATAACCACCACCAGCAAAAAGGCCATGGCCGACAGACAGCCGGTGATAAGGAAGCGGCCCTCCATCAGCTCGGACACCGGCATGCTGTAGCTGTAGGACGTCCCCAAGTCCCCGGTGACAAACCCGGCGAGCCACTTGCCGTAGCGCAGGAATACGTTTTCATTGAGGCCCAGCTCTTCCCGGAGGGCCTCCGCCCGCTCCGGGGTATACTGGGTCCCCAGCATCCTGTCCACCGGGTCCCCCGGAATCAGCTGGAAGGCCAGGAACGCCAGGAGGGAGATAACCAGGAGCGCCAGCACAAGCGCCGCGATTTTTTTCAGGATATAGCGCATGCAAAAGCATCCTTTCTGCCGCAGGCCGGCCGCACCGGGGAAGGCGTCACTGCATGTAATAAATCGTGGACATGTCCATCACATAGAGGGGATAAAATTCATAGCCGCCCAGCGCCGGGTTCATCGCCACCAGGTCGCACAAATCCTGGATATAGACATTGGCCGCCTCCTCGGAGAGGATGGTTTCGCAGCGCTTATAGAGCTCCGTCTGCTCTGCGTCGTCCGTGCTGGCCAGGGCCTGGGCCAGGGTCTCGTCATACTCCGCATTGGAGAAGTTAATCATATTGTTGCTGGCATCGCTGCCCCACCGCTCCAGGAGGGCCCGGGCGGTCATGGTGGCGGCGTCAAAGCCCACCACCGTGGACTGGAAATTCCGGCCCTGGTAGACGTCGGTGAGCCAGCTTGTCCACTCCACCAGCTCAATGGTGGCAGTGACGCCAATGGCGGCCAGCTGCTGCACCAGCACCTCGGCGGTGTCAATATGGGGCTGATAGTTGCTGGGGACCGTGATGGTCATGGTAAAGCCATCGCCGTAACCGGCCTCTGTCAGCAGCTCCTTGGCCTTTTCAATGTCCTGGGAATAGGCGTCGGCCAGCTCCGGCAGGAAATATTTCTCAAAGGCGGGGTAGATGCTGCTGCCCAGGGCGGTGCCCCGCCCATCGGCAATAAAATCCATAATCTCCTGCTTGTTCACCGCATAGCACAGCGCCTGACGGACCCGGACATCGTCAAAGGGCGCCACAGCGTTGTTGAGATAGAGGGCCTGGACCAGGTTCATGGTCCCCTCCAGGACAGTGAACTCCGTCAGCTCCGCCGCCTGGGCAGCGGTGAGGTGGGCCACCAAATCAATGGCCCCGCTCTTTAAGGACATGACCAGGGTGTCCGCGCTCTCAATAATCCGGTAAGTGACCTTGTCCAGATAGGCCCCCTGGCCCCAGTAGCCGTCGAACTTTTCCAGGACGAACTCCACCTGGGGCGTCCGGGAGACAAACTGGAAGGGTCCGGTGCCGATGAGCCCATCAGCGGGGTCGCTGCCCTCGGGGATGATGGCGGCGGTGAGGCTGGCTAAAATTTCGATGCTGGGCTCGGAGGTTGTGATGACGACGGTCTTATCGTCTGTGGCCTCCACAGAGACGATGGAAGAAAGCTCGCTCATCAGCGGCTCCCCCGTATCCAGTCCGGCGGCGCGGGAGATGGAATAGACAACATCCCCGACTGTCACCTGGGCACCGTTGTGGAACTGGACGCCTTCCCGCAGGGTAAAGGTGAAGGTGTCGCCGGATTCGGAAACGGTGTAGTCGCTGGCAACAGCGGGGATGAGATTTCCTTCGCTATCGGGCTTGACAAGGCCCTCGAATACATTGAATAGGACTTCTCTGGTTCCTGCCGCTACCATGGAATGGGGGTCAAGACTTTCGTCCAGGTCCTGTGCGATTCCGACGGTGATTTCCCCGCCGGCCACAGGCGTACCCGTCGAGCTTACCTCCTGGCTGGGTGTGGTCTCCGCCGGACTGCCGCCACTGCATCCGCAGAGTGCCGCGACCAGCATTGTGAGTGCACAGACCAGTGCGATGGTACGAGTTGCTTTTTTCATGTTGCAATTCTCCTTTTGAGGTTTACTCTTCGTGTACCCAATTATTCAATTGTCCGCAGGTAGTATACACGCAACGG
>CAZRNK010000062.1:0-9102 GCA_964601435.1 uncultured Oscillospiraceae bacterium
CCGGTGCTGCCCGTCCCCTCTGCCGGGAGCACAGTGGAGCTGGCCGGCGTGCGCTACACCGTCATGGCGGTCCTCTATCCCCTGGCCCCCGTGACACAGCTGGCCAGCCAGCAGGGCACTGAGTTCCGGCATACCCTGCAGTTCATCCTCCCCTCGGACACATTCCGCGCCCAGTGGCCGGACCACACCCTGCGCCAGCTTTTCCTCAATGTAGACGATGCCCACATCGAGGATATGCAGGCCTTCCTGGACGACTATGTCCAGGAAGTGGATGCCTCCCTGGCGGTAACCTCCCGCCAAAGCATGGCAGCGCAGTATGAGGCGGAGACGGCCTCCAGCGCCGTCATGGGCAACGCGGTGAGCGTCGTCATCGCCCTGGTTGGCGTACTCAACTTCATCAACTCCATGGTGACGGCCATCGTCTCCCGGAAGCGGGAGTTCGCCGTCATGCAGAGCGTGGGCATGACGGCCCGGCAGCTCCGGCGCATGCTGGTTTATGAGGGACTCTGTTATGCCCTGCTCACCCTGCTCTTCTCCTACGTCATCAGCGCCCTGGCGGTGGGGATTGTCATCCGGGCCATGGTGTCCGGCGGGTTTACCACCTTCCGCTTTACCCTCCTGCCTCTGGGCATCTGCACGCCGGTGCTCCTGCTCTTCGCTGCAATCATTCCCTGTTTCTGCTTTCAGAACCTGGAAAAGCACAGCATCGTCGAGCGGCTGCGGATGGAATAATGCCAGCGGGCATACGCGCTCTTTCAAATTTATACACAGAAAGGGCTCATTTCCTGCTTTTGCAGGAAATGAGCCCTTTTTCTTTTCCTTTTTTGAACGGCAAACCCGGCGTATCGCTTACCAGATTTGGTGCTTGTCCGCCTCCCGGCGGAGCTCCTCCCGGAAGTCCGGGTGGGCAATGGCAATCAACTGGTCCCGGCGCTGGCGGATGGACGCCGCCCGGAGATGGGCAATGCCGTATTCCGTCACCACATAGTCTACAATATTCCGGGAAATGGACACCACCGCCCCCGGGGAGAGGCAGGGCTGAATCCGGGAAATGGTGCCCCCCTTGGTGGTGGAGCTGATGGCCAGAATCCCCCGGCCGCCCTTGGCGTGGAAGGCGCCATAGGCAAAGTCCGTGGCCCCGCCGGTGCCGGAATACTGGGTATAGCCCAGGGATTCCGAGCACACCTGCCCGGTCAGGTCCAGCTGCAGCGCCGTATTGACGGACACCATATTCTCATTCTGGGCAATGACAAAGGGGTCGTTGACATAGGAGACCGGCAGCATCTCCACCTGCTCATTGTGGTCAAGGAAACGGTAGAAGTCCTGGCTGCCCCAGGCGAAGGCGCAGACACTTTTGCCGGGGTGGAGGGTCTTGCGTGCGTTGGTCACCACCCCCTGCTCCATCAGATGGGCCATGGCGTCGGAGAGCATCTCCGTGTGGATACCCAGGTCCTTCTTGTCCCCCAGGGCCTCCGCCACCGCACCGGGCATGCCGCCGATGCCGAACTGGATGGTGTCCCCGTCCCGGATGAGGGAGGCCACATACCCGGCAATGGTCCGCTCCACGTCAGTGATGGGATACGTTGGAGTGGTAGAGAGGGGCGAATCCACCTCTACAAAGCAGTCTACCTTCTCTACCGGCACCATGGTCGTGCCATAGACAACCGGCAGATTGGGGTTCACCTCACAGATGACGGTGTCCGCCACATCCAGCATATCCTTTTCAATCTGCTGGCTGGAGGACATGCACACACAGCCGTTGGGCAGCAGCGGCGACACCGCCGCAATAAACACAGTGGGCTTGCGGCACTCAATCATGCACTGGCTGAGCATGTGGATGTTATGGGGCACGAAGCTGGCGCGCTGGCTGGCGTGATTTTTCCGCAGGGGCGCGCCGTAGAACGCGCTGAGCATATCAATGTGCCCCTTGAGCTCATTCATGGTCATAAAGGGATAGACCTCGGCGGGGTTGTTGGTCCAGACGATTACATTCTCAACCCGGTCGGCAATGGTGTGGAGCTGGCGCAGCAGCACCCGCGGCTCGTTGCCATAGTGGCCCACGGCAATGGAATCGTTGCTCCGAATCCGCCCCAGGGCCTCCTCCGCGGTGACCAGCTTGGCGGCGTATTGTTCCTGTGCAGTCATGGTATCCTTTTTCCTCCTGTGGTGTTCTATGAAAAGCAAATCTTTCTCTTTTTTATTCTACAACGGGCTGGCGCTTTTTCCATCTTCCGGAGAAGAAATATCCGCCGCCCAGGAAGGCGCAGACATAGCCAGCGATGGTGGTGCCCCACCAGAAGCCCTGGATGCCCCAGTCAAATACCAGCCCGAAGAGCAGCGCCGCTCCAATCCGGGTGACAACCCCGTCCATAATGGCCACAAACATGCCAAAGGAGGCATACCCCAGGCCGTTTATCAGGGCATTGGCGCCCGCCCGGAGAGCAAAGCCATAGAAGTTGACAATGGCTACCAGCGTATAGCTCCTGGCCATGGTCACCACTGCCTCCTCGCTGTTGAACAGGGCAAAGATTTCCTCCGGGAACAGCGCCATGGCTATGGAAAAGACAGTTGCCGTCACAAGGCCGATGGCCATGGAAATGTAGACTGTCTTGCTCACACGCTCCTTCTTCCCCGCGGCAAAATTCTGCCCAATCATCGTGGCGCCCGCCGTGGTCAGCGCGCCGGTAATCACCGTCATCACCGAGCCCAGCTTATTGCCCACGCCCGTCACAGCCGAGGCCACCACGCCATAGGTGTTGACAAAGCCGGTAATCACCAGCATGGAGACGGTAATCAGCGCGTGCTGGAGCATCATGGGCACCCCCAGACGGATGAGCAGGCCCACCATCTTCCCGTCCGGCTTAAAGGAGGCCAGGCGAAAGTCAAAGCCGAAGGCCGCCCGATGGCGGTAGAGGTAGATGACCGAGCAGACAAAGGACAGCGCCTGGCCGATAACCGTAGCCAGGCCCGCGCCCATGGCGCCCATATCGAACACCGCTACAAAAAGCAGGTCCAGAATCAGGTTGGTAACTGCGGCGATGGCAATAAACAGCAGGGGGCGCTTGGAGTCCCCCATGCCCCGGAGGATGGCGCTCACCGTATTATATCCATAAATAAAAAACATCCCCAGGAAGCAGACCTGGGTATAGCCCCGGGCGTCGGCCCAGGCTTCTTCCGGCACCTGAATCCAGCCCAGGAAGGTGTCGGTCAGGCAGTAGCCCACCACCGTCATAACCAGGGAGAGGCTCAGGCAGATGGTGGCCGTCGTGCCGGTCACCCGGCTCACGGCCTCCCGGTTGTCCAGCCCGACGAACTGGGAAATCATCACCTGGGCCGCAGAGGCAAAGCCCATGCACATAAAGGTGGACACATTGATGAGCTCCCCGCCGCTGGAGACAGCGGACAGGCCCGCACTCCCCACAAACTGCCCCACTACCACCATGTCCACCAGGTTGTAGAGGGTCTGGAGCAGATTGCTCAGGCAGATGGGCAGGGCAAACCAGACAAGCTGCCGCGTCACAGAGCCTGTTGTCAAATCCTGAATTAACGTTTTTTCCTTCAACTTCTCCCCCCGCTTTCCTCCGCTGCCGGCGCGGCGCGCCGGCAGAATCAGTCTGTCTCCGCCGCAGGCGGCTGGGCCGCCCCTCCCGCCGCCTCCAGACAGGCGGCAAAGGTCTCGGCGGCCTTGTTCTTTGCATTCTCATGCCAGAAGCACATCAGCTGCTCATTGCTCCCTACGGGAAAGCTCACCAGGCCGCTGCTGAGGGAAATCCGGCTGAGCTGGGTGCTCACCAGGACCCCCTGCCCCATCTCCACCGCCAGGTACCCCGACTCCAGGTTGGGGGAAATCAGGATTTCCCGGGGGCTGAAGCCCATCTCCCGGCACTGGCGGAGGGCCCGCTGGCGGGTCTCGCTGCGCCGTTCGCCGCTGGCGGCCGCCTTGATGAAGGGCTCACGGGCAAAGTCCGAGAGCTTCGCCCCCGGCTTTACCAGCGGATTTTTTGGGGAAACCAGCAGCACCAGGGGCGTCTCCAGCACCACAGCGCTGACAATCCCCGGCCCCCAGGGGGCAAACTCCCGGTAGGTGATAATGAGGTCCAGCTCCCCATCGGAAAAAAGTTTATTGAGCTCATAGCGGGGCTGCTTCTCCCCCCGCACCTGGACGCCCGGAAGGCGCCGCTCCACCTCCCGCAGGGCGGCGCTCAGAGGCTCCGCCAAATCCAGCCATTCCAGATAGCCGAAGCGGAGCCGCCCCTCCCCCTGGGTCCCCTTGTCCTGGAGCTGGGCCAGCACAGTACGGAACTCCCGCTCAAAGCCGGAAAAAAGCTGGTAGAGGGTCTCCCCCGCCTCCGTAGGGCGCACATAATGGTGGGTACGCTCAAAGAGCTGTACCCCCAGTTCTTCCTCCAGCCGGGCAATATATTTGCTCACAGACTGCTGGGTCATATACAGCTGCTTGGCCGCCTGGGTAAAATTCAACGTCTCGCATACCTGCAGAAAGCAGCGGATGGACGTCTCGTTAATCATGCCGTCTCCCCTTTCGCCTATCCGCTCAGCTCCAGGTTTTCCAGACCTCCGGACAATAGCCCACGGTGGCCTGCTTTCCATTGCGGACGATGGGGGTTTTCAGCATTTCCGGCGTCTCCAGCAGATGCTCCAGCTTATCCGCGTCATAGGCCAGGTGGGCCAGCAGGGCGGCGTCGGGGTGCTTTTCATCCACCAGGGCGTCCAATCCCACGGCATTTTTCACGCTCTCCAGCTCCCGCCGGCTCATCCCATAGCGCCGCAAATCCACAGCCTGGAAGGGAATCCGCCGCTCCTTGAAATAGCGCTCCGCCTTCTTCGTGTCAAAGCACTTGCTCTTTCCGAAAATCTGAATGTTCATAGGGCCTTCCTCAACACCTCCAGCAGGTTGTAATAGAAAATGTCCCGCACCAAATCCTCGCTCCAGTTGCGCCGGAGCATGGCCTCATAGAGTGCGCCCATGTCCTCCACGCCGGCGATGCCCGCCGGGGGCGCGTCGATGCCGTCCAAATCTCCCCCCAGGCACACCGCCTTCTCGCCCCCCAGGGCGAGGAAGTGCTCCGCGTGGGCCACCACGGCCTCAATGTCCCGGCCCAAACCCAGAAAATCCGGGCACAAATTCAGCCCCGCGCAGCCGCCCAGGCGCACCAGGGCGCGAAACTGGTCGTCTGTCAGATTCCGGGGATGACCGCACAGCGCCCTGGCATTGGAGTGTCCGGCCAGGATGGGCCGGCGGGCAATCTCCACCGTGTCCCAGAACGTGCGCTCCGAGGCGTGGGACAAATCTACTGCCACCCCCAGCTCCTGGGCAGCAGTCACGAAGGCCCGGCCCGCCGCCGTCAGGCCGCTCTGGGCGCGGCTCAGGGCCGTCCCTGCCAGGGCGTTTGGATAGTTCCAGGTGAGATTCACCAGCCGGACGCCGTCCATATAGGCCCGCCGGAGATTCTCCACGGAGCAGTCCAGCAGCTCCGCTCCCTCCACCGCAATGAGGGCGGCAATTTTCCCCGCCTGGGCCGCCGCCTGGACTTCCGCAGCGGAGGTGCACAGGGTTACCAAATCTGCATTGACGGCAAGTTCCGTGTGCAGCCGTTCCAGGGTCTGCCGGTAGAGGCCATAGAGCACCGCCCCCGGGGCGTCCGGCACATCAAAGCTGCCGGGCGGCTCCCCCTCCGGGCGGAGGAAAATGGCAAACACCTGGGCGCAGGGGGCGTAGGCGCTCAAACGCTGCAAATCCAGCTGGCAGCTGTTGATGCGCAGCCCCTCCCCCCGCCGGGCCGCGGCGGTGATGGTGTCGCAGTGTGCGTCAAAAAGCGGAATCATCCCAATACCTCTTTCAGCCGGTTCAGGGCTTTTTCCAGATAGCTTTTGGGGCAGGCCACGTTGACCCGGTGGAACTGCCCGAAGCCCTCTCCGAAATCCGTCCCCTTCTGGGACAGGAACCGGGCCTTTTGCCCCAACAGCGCATTGAGTTCCCCATCCGGGAGGCCCAAGCCGCTGTAATCGCCCCAGCACAGGTACGTTCCCTCCTGCTCCTGGAAACGGATGGTCGGCAGATGCTCTGTGCAGAAACCCCGGAGGAAATCGGCGTTGTCCTTTAAAACCGCCAGGGCCTCCTCCAGCCAGGGCTCCCCCTCCTCATAGGCCGCGATGCAGGCGGCCATGCCAAAGGCATTGATATAGTGCCCCATCTCCCGGGAGATGACCGCCTCTACCTTCCGGCGCAGCTCGCTGTTGGAAATGAGCACGTTGCTCACTGTCATGCCCGCAATATTGAAGGTTTTGCTGGGGGCGGTGAGGGTGACCGTAATATCCGCAACCTCCGGGGAAACAGAGGCAAAGACCGTGTGTACATTGGGCCGGAAGACCAAATCAAAGTGGATTTCATCGCTGATAATGCCCACGCCGTAGGTCAGGCACAGCTGGCCCAGCTTCTCCAGCTCCTCCCGGCTCCACACCCGGCCTGTGGGATTGTGGGGATTGCAGAAGATGAGCAGCTTGGTATTGGGGTCTGCGAGCTTCTTTTCAATGTCCTGGAAATCCATGACGTAGCGGCCGCTTTCCAGCACCAGGTCACTGCGCACCAACGTCCGGCCGCAGTCTGCCACAGTGCGGAAGAAGGGGCCGTAGCTGGGGAAGAGGACCATCACCCCATCCCCGGGCTCCGTCATGGCCCGCAGGCTGTAGCCGATGGCGGAGACCAGCCCATAGGTGGGAATGCACCACTCTGCCTCCGTTTTCCAGCCGTGGCGCCGCTGCATCCAGGCGTTCACCGCCTGGAAATACCGCTCGGAGGGCATACCATAGCCAAAGGTACCGCGCTGGGCCTGGGCCGTCACTGTCGACCGAATCGCCGGCGCAAGGTCGAATTTCATCTCCGCCACGCCGAAGTCTATGACATCCGGGTTGTCATACCCCTGCCGGCGCAAATTTTCCCACATGGGCGCCTCCTGGCCCCAGGCGGGACACAAGGTTGTGAAATCAAACATGAAAAACGCCTCCCCTTTTCTCTTTTGTATTTTATATGCCTGCCGGGCACTACCCCAACTGTCCCGGCAGGACTTTTTTCTCTTTCGGGGGGAAATGCAAATCAAAGGCCGCCACCTCTGCATCGGAGACAAAGTAGACCTCCGGGTCGGAGTAGGTACCCTTCAGCGCCGCAGCCCGATCCGGGTTTAGGATTTTCACCATAAAAACCGGGTTTTCCTCCCCCTGCTCCACACCGGCATAGTAAATCCCATGGGCACTGGCGCTCACAAAGCCAAAGCGGTGGTAATATGCAGGGCTGCCTGTAATCACCACCAGGGGATAGCCCAGTATCCGGGCCCGCTCCAGCGTCTCCCGGATTAGGCGCCCGCCATAGCCCCGCCCCTGGTATGCAGGCAGAACGCTCACCGGCCCGAACAGGGGAATCTGCGCCCGCCGGCCGTCCGGCAGCTCCAGGCTGCCCAGCGCATAGGCAATATGGGCCAGGATTTCCCCATCTTCCTCCAGGCAGTAATCCAGCTCCGGCAAAAAGGCGCTGTCGGACCGCAGCTTATGGAGAATATAGTGCTCCTGACAGCCGGGGCGGTACACATTCCAGAAAGCCTCCCGGGTCAGGGCCTCCACTGCCGGATAATCCTCCGGCCGCTCCAGTCGAATTTCCATCTTCAGGCTTCTCCATTTGCGGCCGGCTGCTTGTCGGAGAGCAGCCTTTTATAGGCAAACAGGAAGAGGGTTCCCGCTGTCAGCGCGCTGGTGATGTCCGAGATGGGCTCCGCCCAATAGATGCCCATAACGCCAAAGAACCGGGGCAGGATAATGGCCAGGGGGGTCAGCAGGATAATCTTCCGCAGGCAGGCGATAAACAGGGAGACCTTTGCCTGGCCCAGACCCAGGAAGGCGGACTGGACACTCATCTGAACGCCAAAGAGCCAAATCCCCCCCAGGTAGATGGGCAGCGTCCGCACACACAGGTCCAGCAAATCCGCATTGGACGTAAAAATGCTGGCAAAGAGCTGGGGGAAAAGCCAGATTGCCACAAAGAAAAGGCAGGTATATGCCGCCGTAACTGCCAGCATCCGCCAGAAGGTCCCCTTCACCCGGCTGAGCTTGCCCGCTCCATAGTTGTAGCTGATAATGGGCTGCACACCATTGGTAAAGCCCTGGACCGGAATAAAAATCAGCTGCATGGTGCTCTGCAGGACGGTCATGGCCCCTACATACAAGTCGCCGCCATAGCGCTGGAGGCCGCTGGTGAACACCACGGTCACCAGGCTCTCCGTGGCGGACATAATAAACGGCGAAATGCCCAGGGAGAAGATTTTCCGCAGGGTTTTTCCCTGGGGCTTCAGATATTGCCAGCGAATCCGAAGGGTGGCCCGTTTGGAGCACAGGAACCCCACCACCCAGGCAGCGCTGAGGGCCTGGGAAATAATCGTGGCCAGGGCTGCGCCCTGAACGCCCATGTCGAAGGCAAAAATAAAGATGGGGTCGAGAATAATATTGGCCACTGCGCCAATGACAACCGAGAGCATAGCCGTTGTGAAGCGGCCCTGGCAGATAATAAAGGTATTCAGGCCCAGGGCCAGCTGGACGAACAGCGTCCCCACAAGATAGATGGTAATATAGTCATTGGCGTAGGAAATGGTATTCTCGCTGGCGCCGAAGAGATAGAGCAGCGGCGTCTTGAAGGTGAGGAACACACCGGAGAGGACGACGGAAAAAATCACCAACAGCGTCACCGCATTGCCCAGAATGCGCTCTGCGCTCTCCCGGTCCCCCCGGCCCAAATCAATGGCCGCCAGAGGCGCGCCGCCATTGCCGGCGAAGTTGGAAAAGGCCGAGACAATCAAAATGATGGGGTTGCACAGCCCCAGCCCCGTCAAGGCGTCCGCCCCAATCACGGGGATGTGGCCGATGTACATCCTGTCCACCAGGTTGTAGAGCAGATTGACCACCTGGGCAATCACAGAAGGAATCGCCAGGGACAGCATCAGTTTGGAGAGGGGCGCTGAGCCCAGGCGCTCTTCCTTATTCATAGGTATTCCCTCTTTCACTCGAAAATGAGATTTTGCTGCGCCCGGCCTTTTCAGGGTC
>CAZRNK010000063.1:0-5869 GCA_964601435.1 uncultured Oscillospiraceae bacterium
TGACAGCCACGGCCGCGGCCGTGATTGTGGGCTTCAATGTCCGGCCCGATAATGCCGCCCGGGAGAGCGATGCCCGCAACAAGGTGGATATGCGGATGTACCGGGTCATCTACGACTGCATCAATGAGATTGAGGCGGCTATGAAGGGCATGCTGGCGCCCAAGTACCGGGAGGTCATCATCGGCCACGCAGAGGTGCGCCAGGTGTATAAGGTGTCCAAGGTGGGCACTGTCTGCGGCTGCTACGTCCTGGACGGCAAGATTGTCCGCAACTGCTCTGTGCGGGTCAACCGGGACAATGTGGTCATCCATGAGGGGACGCTGGCCTCCCTCCGTCGGTTCAAGGACGATGTGCGGGAAGTGGCCCAGAACTATGAGTGCGGCATGCAGATTGAAAAGTTCAACGACATCCGGGAGGGCGACATTATCGAATGCTTCGTTATGGAGCAGATTCCGGTATAACGGCGCTTTGGCCTGCGGGACGCGCTCCGGCTTTGGCGGGATGTCAGCAGATTCGGGAGGGGGCGGCGCTTACCGCCCCCTTTTTCCCTTTGTGGGACCAGATGTTTTTGGCTGTTTTGGAAAGGAGGATGGAGGATGCCATCCAACAAGATAAACCGGATTAACGACGATATTCAGCTGGCGCTCTCCAGCCTGCTCCGCTCGGTGAAGGACCCCCGCGTCCAGCAGGGGCTTCTGAGCGTGACGCGGGTGGAGACCACTGGGGACCTGCGCTATTGCAAGGTATATATCAGCGTCCTGGGCCTCCAGGACGAGAAGGAGCTCAAGCGGGGGCTGAAGTCTGCCGCCGGCTGGCTCCGGCGGGAGCTGGGGAGCCGGGTGCACCTGCGCTATACTCCGGAGCTGATTTTTGAGGTGGACAAGTCCATCGCCCAGGGGGCCCACCTGAATGCCCTGATGCACAGCCTGGAGGCCCAGGAGTCCGGCGCATCCGCCGCCGGAGACGGAGAAGAGGAGGACGCGTAATGCAGATGCTGGACTGTACCGCCTGGCTCCGGGCCAGGGACGGCTTTCTGCTGGTGACCCATCTGCGCCCCGACGGGGATACCCTGGGTAGCGCCGCGGCCCTCTGCCTTGCCCTGCGCCGGGCGGGCAAGACGGCCTGGCTCTATCCAAACCCGGAGATTACGGAGAGTTACCGCTGCTACACGGATGCGCTGCTGGCCCCGGACGGCTTTGTGCCGGAGACGGTGGTGAGCGTTGATTTGGCGGACACGAACCTGTTTCCCGTTGGGTTCCAGGGAAATGTGGATTTGTGCATTGACCACCATCCCTCCAATACCTTTTATGCCGGGGAGACCCTGGTGCGCCCGGAGCGGGCTGCCTGCGGGGAGATTATGCTGGAGCTCATACAGGCCCTTCTGGGGAGCATTACCCGGGAGGAGGCGGACTTGCTGTATGTGGCCGTCTCCACGGACACGGGCTGCTTCCTCTATGGCAATACTACGGCAGACACCCACCGCTGCGCTGCGGCTCTGATTGACGCCGGGGCGGACAGCAAAGCCCTGAACAAACAGCTCTTTCGCACCGTCTCCAAGGCCCGCCTCCAGCTGGAGGGGATGGTCTATACGGGCCTGCGCTCCTACCGCCACGACCAGATTAACATTGCGGTTGTGACGCTGGACATGATGGCGCGTGCCGGCGCCACGGAGGACGACTGCAACGATTTGGCCTCCCTGGCGGGAAAGGTGGCCGGGAGCAAGGTTTCTGTCACAGTGCGGGAGCTGGGGCCAGAGCGGTGCAAAATTTCCCTGCGCACCGGCGCGGAAGTGAACGCCTCGGAGGTCTGCGCCCGCTTCGGCGGCGGCGGCCACGCCATGGCGGCAGGCTGCGAAATGGACTGCACGCCGGATGAGGCGGCGGAGCGCATGCTGGCGGCCATCAACGAAGTATGGCCATGAACGGTCTTTTGCTGGTAGACAAGCCGGCGGGCTGGACCAGCCACGACGTGGTGGCCAAGCTCCGGGGGATTCTCCGGGAGCGGCGCATCGGGCACGCCGGAACCCTGGACCCTATGGCCACAGGGCTGTTGGTGGTGCTGGTGGGCCGGGCTACCCGGGCGGCCAGCTGGGCCGAGGCGGAGGAGAAAACCTATGCCGCTGCCCTGCGTCTGGGCCTTATCACCGACACCCAGGACAGCACCGGCCGGGTGCTCTCCGAGCAGCCCGTCACAGCCACGGAGGCGGATGTGGAGGCGGCTCTGGCGAAATTCCGGGGGGAGATTTTGCAGGTGCCCCCCATGTATTCTGCCATTAAAATCGGGGGAGAAAAGCTCTATGAAATTGCCCGCCGGGGGGAGGAGCGGCCCCGGGAGCCCCGGCCCATTACCATTCATGCCCTGGAGCTGACCGGCAGGGCGGGGGCGGATTTCCTCCTGGAAATTCGCTGCTCCAAGGGGACCTATGTACGCACCCTCTGCCACGACATCGGTACAGCCCTGGGCTGCGGCGGCGTGATGAGCGCCCTGCGGCGGACAGCCAGCGGAGACTTTTCCGTGGAGGAGGCATATTCCCTGGAGGAGATTGCCGCCGCGCCGGAGCCGGAAGCGCTCCTGCTGCCGGTGGACAGCCTGTTCCGGCGCTACCCGGCGCTGCACGCCGATGCCGCCGGGGCGGCCAGAGCACGAAACGGCGCCCCATTTCCGGCCAAAGGCCCCGAGGGCCTCTGCCGGGTGTATGACGAGGCGGGGAATTTTCTGCTCCTGGGCCGGTTGGAGCGGGGGCGGGTATATACCGTCCGGAATTTTTTTGAGGTCTCCTGACGCGGCCGCAGATGCAGAGGGCGAAGGGAGCAGAGGAGTTTAACCATGGATATGCAGAAACGTGTAATTGCGCTGGGCTTTTTTGACGGCATCCATCGGGGCCACGGGGCGCTGCTGGAGCAGGTGAACCGGGAGGCCGCCCGGCTGGGGGCCCACGGGGCGGTGCTCACCTTTGACACCCATCCCGATTCCCTGGTCCGGGGAGAGGCGGTGCCCCTTATCAACAGCGCCGAGTGCCGGGTGGATTTAATCCGCCGGCTCTACGGGATTGCGGACACCATTTTCATCCACTTCAACGACGCCATGATGCACATGCCCTGGCAGGAGTTTGCGCAGTCTATTGTAGAGGAACTGGGCGCCTGCCACCTGGTGGTGGGGCACGATTTTCGCTTTGGCTATAAGGGGGAGGGGACGGCGGAGCGTCTCCGGGATTTCTGCGCCAATCTGGACGTCGGCTGTGACATCATCCCTGCGGTACAGATTGAGGGGATTACCGTCAGCTCCACCTATATCCGCTCGCTGCTCCGGCAGGGGGACATGGAGCGGGCCCGGCTGTTTCTGGGCCACCCCCATACCCTGGTGGACACGGTGCACCACGGCTATAAATTCGGCCGGACCATTGGCGCGCCTACCATTAACATGGCCTTCCCGGAGGGGGTACTGGTGCCCTTCCATGGGGTATACGCCGCAAAGGTGTTCATCCGGGGGGAGAGCGGGACCCGCGCCTATATGGCCATCACCAATATCGGCGTGCGCCCCACGGTGAGCGGGGAGAACAAGGTCTCGGTGGAGAGCTTTATCTTAGACTACAGCGGGAATCTGTACGGCCAGGAGGTGCGGGTGGAGTTCTATAAGCTCCTGCGGCCGGAGATGAAGTTCGGCAGCGTGGAAGAGCTGAAAAACCAGATTCAGAAGGATGCCGCCGCCACCCGGCGCTATTTTGAGGCGCTGGTGGAGTAGGCGTGCGCCGTCATGTGTTGAAAGGGTATATAGGAAAAAAGCGCCGCCCGGTTTCTCAGCCATTTTTTGCCGGTGGGGGGATGTCCCGCTACAGCTCCAGGGTAATGTCTACAATCTCGCTGTCGGTGCCAAGACGGACGGGGAGCTGGAAATAACCGGTTCCCGCGGATATGACGGCCTGGGTTTTGCCGAAGGTGGAATAGCCATAAAAATGCCGGTCCGGCAGGGCCAAGCGGGCCAGGAAAGTGAAAGGGAAGAGCTGTCCGCGGTGGGTATGCCCGCACAGGGCCAGCTCCACGCCGCAGTCCGCAGCCTCGTCAATGCCCTCCGGATTGTGATCCAGGACGACGACTGGTTTTGTACGCGGCTGGGCGGGGAGCAGAGCGGACAAAGGCGGCCGGGGTTTCCCATGCTGCCGGCAGTGCTGGATGTCATTGCGCCCCACCAGTGTGAGACAGGGCAGCTCCCAGACTTCATTGAACAAGAGCCGGATATTGGCCGCCTGAAAAAATTCCTGGAGCCGGGCATTGGAGAAAGCGGGGTCATGGTTGCCCAGAACGGCAAAAACGCCATCCCGGGCCCGCAGTGTCCTGAGGCAGGCGGCAGCCCGGTCCAGACTCCCGCACTCCTCGGCATAGCCGTTGTTGCAAATGTCTCCCGTGATGACCACCAGGTCCGGGGAGAGGCTGTTGACCTGCCGGACGACTTTTTCTATGTAGCCGGCCCCGACAAAAACCCCCAGATGCAGGTCGCTGAGAAGGGCAATGCGATAGTTCCGGCCACTGCTGCCGAGGGAGATTTTATAGGGGACAGTCCGGAGCTGCCGGGCGTGGAGGGCGCCTGTCAGAACCAGAAGCAGGCTGAGGCCGGCGGCTGTGCACCAGGAGACGGCGAAGATACGGGACTGCTGGAGGGCCAGATAGACAATGGAGCCGGCAATGTCACACAGCAGGAGCCAAAAGATAAAGTAGATTAGGATGCACAGGATAAAGCCCTCCGCCCGGAGGAAGCACCGGGAGAGGCGGTTGAAGGTCTGCTTGTGGCCGAAGATTTTTTGGAACAGGAACAGGACGATAAAAAAAGCGGCGACCCCGCCGTAGATGTCCACCCCAAATAAAAAGCGGACGGCAGAGCCGGTGCGAAGCGTAACATACACAGCGGCAAAAAGGAGAAAGAGAAAAAAGAAAATGGGAAAAATCTTGCTGGAGAGAAATTGCATGAATGTCTTTTTCATATAGGACACCTTTCACGGGAGAGAAATACCCAGGGGATTACACCCGGCTCTTATACCATACCGGATTTCCCGCCCATAAAAAAGGGGCAAAATCCACAAAATGCCCCCAAAAGGGACAACTTCTGCATTTCCCCCAATTTGGCCATGCCCTTCTGCCCGTCGCCGGACGGGCAGAAGGGCATGGCGGCATCTAGCTTTTCTTTTTCCGCCGCCGGCGCCGCCGGCGGCGTGTGGTGGACTTGGCAGTGAAATACTGCTCCATCTTTTCATCCGCCTTGTATAAAATGCGGTTGACGCCCCAGGTGCCGTCCTCGCTCTGGCGGAGCTTCAGGCGCATTAGATAGTGGCCATGCTTGGGGCACTCGTACAGGGCCATGTACCGCCTGTCCCCCTGGGACACCCACTTGGTGTGGGAGGTCTCCCCGCCGCACTGGGGGCAGGGCAGGTGCGTCACAGCGGGGTCGTCAAAGGGCTCCATGCGGTCATGGAAGCCGGAGAAGGCGCTGTGCTCCAGCGGTTCCGCCCCCTGCTGGCCCGGCCCGGCGCCGGACATGCGCACCGGCAGCGCCCGGGTAGTGTCGTCATATTGGGCAAGGCCTGTTTCCATGTCCAGGTGGGAGCAGACCACGGCCGTATTATAGGCGTCGCCCAGAGCGTCGTGGGCAGTGCGGGTCTGGGGAATCTGAAAATGCTCCATGGCGGAGGCCAGAGACTTCTGATTCCGGTCCCCCTCGGTCTGTATGCTGTAGATGAGCTGGAGGTTTATCCACTTGGCAATCCAGTCCCAGTCTAAATTGTGGATGATGATATTCTGCTCCAGAATGCCCTTGTCGTCATAGCCCCAGGTGAGGAAGGTGCACCCATCCCCGCAGAAGGCGCGGAGCTGGGCCATGG
>CAZRNK010000063.1:5969-9050 GCA_964601435.1 uncultured Oscillospiraceae bacterium
CCCCAGGTGAGGAAGGTGCACCCATCCCCGCAGAAGGCGCGGAGCTGGGCCATGGCCTCGGGAAAGCCGATGCCGTTTTCCAGGCGCTCCTTGTCGAAGCCGGTGAGTTTTTTCACCTTATTGTGCATCCGACGGAAGTAGACAGGGCGCACATCCACCTGGAATTCTTCCCCCGGCGTCATATCGTCATTCAGGCGGACGGCGCCAATCTGGATAATCTCGCCCCGGAGGCGAATGGGCAGCTTGTTAAAAACAGAGGCTTTGGAGCTCATGGCCTGGTTCCACTCCAAATCCAGCACTACATATGACATGGACAGTATCCATCCTTTCTCTTACCAAAAACCAGTATAGCATATTTTTTCGGAAATTCCTATAGGACAGGTACACTTTTTTGCGGAAGTTCTATTTGCTACTGGGGAAAGACTGTGGTATACTGTTTCCATTCATATCCGGCAGGAGGTGCTCGAGAATGAATATTGTGGTGTTGTGCGGCGGACTGAGCAACGAGCGGGACGTCTCCATTACCAGCGGGACATATGTGGCCAGGGCGCTGCGGGAACGGGGACACAAAGTGGTCCTGGTTGACTTATACTTCGGCTACACCGGGGACTATGACGACCCCCGGGAAATTTTTGACTGGGTGCAGGACGACTCGCTGTATGCGGTGGGGGAGCAGGCCCCTGATTTGGCGGCGGTGGCCGCCAGCCGGCGCCAGGACAATAACAGCCTGATGGGCGACAACGTGATTGAAATCTGCCGGGCGGCGGACATTACCTTCCTGGCCCTCCACGGCGAGGAGGGAGAGAACGGGGAAATCCAGGCTGTCCTGGATGTAAACGCCATTCCCTATACGGGCAGCGGCTACTTAGGCTGCGCCCTGGCCATGAACAAGACCCTCTCCAAAAAACTGTTCCAGGCCAGCGGCATCCCCACCCCGCCGGGGATTACTGTCTATAAGGGGGCGGCGTCCTATGAGGATGTGGGCTTTCCCTGCGTGGTGAAACCCTGCTCCGGCGGCTCCAGCGTGGGGACCTCGATTGTGTACAGCCGGGATGCCTATGATGCGGCCCTGGATTTGGCTTTTCAGTATGAGGACGCCGTGATTGTAGAGCGCTATATCCGCGGCCGGGAACTGACAGTGGGCGTCATGGCGGAGCGGGCCATGCCCGTTATTGAGATTATCCCCAAGGAGGGCTTCTACGACTATAAAAATAAATATCAGGCGGGCATGACCCTGGAGCTGTGCCCGGCGCCGATTACTCCGGAGGAAACGGAGAAGGTTCAGGCCCTGGCCCTCCAGGTACATAAGACGCTGATGATTGACACCTATTCCCGGGTGGACTTCCTGATGGACGAGACGGATGGGACCATGTACTGCCTGGAGGCCAACACCCTCCCGGGCATGACGCCCACCAGCCTGATTCCCCAGATGGCTGCGGCAGAGGGGAAGGACTTCGGGGAGCTGTGTGAGGAGATTATTGCAGTCTCCATGGAGAAGTACCGGCTATGAGAGGGCTGACACTTGGGAAAATTGCCGCCGTCTGCGGCGGGGAATACCGGGGGGAGGCCTCCGGGCTGGAACAGGAAGTCTCCTTTATTACCACCGACAGCCGGGAGGCCGGGCCGGGCTGCCTCTTCGCGGCCATTGCAGGGGAGCGGAGCGACGGCCATGACTTTATCCCGCAGGCGGCTGCGGCGGGCGCAGCCTGCGCCCTGTGCCAGCGCCCGCCGGAAGGCGGGGAGCGGGCCATCGTGGTGCCCTCCACCCTGGAGGCGCTCAAAGCCCTGGCCGCCTTTTACCGGGGAGAGTTTTCCATCCCTGTAGTGGGCATTGTGGGCAGCGTGGGCAAGACCACGGGCAAGGAGATGGTCTCCGCTGTGCTGGGGACGCATTTTTGCGTTTTAAAGACACAAGGGAATTTCAACAATGAGCTGGGCGTGCCCCTGACGCTGTTCCGCCTGCGGGAGGAACATACAGCCGCCGTGGTGGAGATGGGCATCTCCGACTTTGGGGAGATGACCCGCCTGGGGAAGATGGTCCGGCCGGAGACAGTGGTGTTCACTGCCATTGGGGACTCCCATCTGGAGCAGCTGGGCTCCAGGGAGGGCATCCTCCGGGCCAAGAGCGAAATTCTCTCGGAGATGGCCCCGGACGGCACTGTGTTTGCAAATGGGGACGACCCCCTGCTCCGGGGGATGGCGTGCCCGCAGCGGAAGCTGACCTTCGGCCTGGGGCCGGACTGCGATATCCGGGCGGAGAACGTGGAAAATCTGGGGCTGGAAGGGATGCGCTGTACCATCGTGCAGGGGGTGCGGCGGATTCCGGTGGAAATCCCCGCCTTTGGCGCCCATATGGTCTATGCCGCCCTGGAGGGGGCCGCAGTGGGGATGCACTACGGGCTGAGCGACGGGGAAATTGCCGCCGGCATTGCCCAGTACACCCCCGTAGGATTCCGGGCCCGGGCGGAGGATACAGGGGTGATTACCCTGATTAACGACTGCTATAATGCAAACCCCAGCTCCACAGCTATGGCGATTCAGTCCCAGAGCGTCCTGGGCGGACGCCGGGTGTGTATTCTGGGGGATATGCTGGAGCTGGGGCCGGATTCGCCCCGCCTCCACTTTGAGACGGGGGAGCGGGCTGCAAAGGCCGGGGTGGATTTGCTCCTGGGCTGCGGGACGCTGGCAAAGGAAATCTGCGCTGGGGCCCAGAGCGCCGGCGGGAAAACCCAGGCCCTGTATTTCCCGGATAAGGCGTCGCTGATAGCGGCGCTCCCGGCCCTCATCCAAAAAGGGGACCGCGTCCTGGTAAAGGCCAGCCGGGGGATGCACTTCGAGGATATTGTGCAGGCGCTGAAGGCGCTGGAGGCCCGCTGATTTAGCATCAAAAGCGCCGCCAAATGAACTTGAATTTTTCCGCCTGCGGGCGGGAGGAGGGGGCGATACTTTTCTTTCACCAGCAAAAGAAAAGTATCCAAAAGAAATGCCGCCCACGGGCGGGGACGAAGGCGGCACTTTTCTTGCTTCTGCAAGAAAAGTGCCCAAAAGAACAGGCCAAAGGGGACCCGGCTTAAAATGCCG
>CAZRNK010000064.1:0-8979 GCA_964601435.1 uncultured Oscillospiraceae bacterium
TGCCGCTTCGCTCAAAACACCCTGAAAAATCAGGGTGTTTTGACGTCGGCTGATTTCATTCGAGGAGGGCCTTGCCCCCTCGAGCTCCCCCGCTGTATGCTAAAAAAACCTTTGGCGCATATGTTTTTTTGCGGTCTCAAGATGGGATTAACCCTGTTATATCTTTTTCTCCACACAAACCACACACAAATTCCAAATGCGCTCCATACAGGCTTGATATGCTCTCCCTATCCCAAGCAGAAAGGAAAGACTGTATGGAAATTCGCATTCAAAATGTCAGCATGACCTACCCAAACGGGAAACAGGCCCTAAAGGATTTGCGCCTGGATTTGCGCTCTCCCAGCCTTGTGGGCCTTTTGGGCCCCAACGGCGCGGGCAAATCCACGCTGATGAAGCTGCTGGTGGCCGCCCTGCTGCCCACCGCCGGCTCCATTGCGGTAGACGGGCAGCCCCTGGAAAAATCGGACAGGCATTTAAAGGCCAATCTGGGTTATCTGCCCCAGGACTTCGGCCTGTTTGACGAGCTCACAGTGGCACAGTTTTTGGACTATATGGCCGCCCTGAAGGGGCTGCGCAACGCCAAAACTGTCATTGGGGAGACCATCCAGCGCGTCAATCTGGCAGAAAAGGCCAAGGCCAAAATCCGCACCCTGTCCGGCGGCCAGCGCCAGCGGGTAGGCATTGCCCAGGCGCTGCTGGGCTACCCCGCCTTCCTGATTTTTGACGAGCCCACAGTGGGCCTGGACCCGGAGGAGCGCATCCACTTCCGCAACCTCTTCTCCCAGACGGCCCAGGACCGGCTGGTGCTGCTCTCCACGCACATCATTGAGGATGTGCAGTCCGTGTGCGACCAAATTGTGGTCATGAACCACGGTGAGATTTTGTTCACCGGCACGCCGGAGCAATTGATTCAGGCCGCTGAGGGCCATGTGGGGGTGTTCTGGGAGCAGGAGGCTGCCCAAGAGCGGGGCATGCACATCACAGCCCGGGTCAACACCAGCCAGGGCGTCCGCTGCCGGGCGGTAGCGGACAGTCTCCCGGACTTCGCAGTGCCCGAGGAACCCACGCTGGAGGACGCCTACCTCTATCTTATCTCCAGGGAGGCGGCACAATGAAAACGCTCCGACTCTTTCCCCTGGAGCTGGGGCGGCTTCTGCGCCGCCGGCTGACCTGGCTCCTGGGTGCGCTCATCCTGCTCTCGCCCCTCATGGGGCTGACGCTATACCAGCCGGCCACCGCCAGCACCATGCTCTCCATGTACCTGGCAAACCCGGCCATTGCCGGCGGCGTGGCCGGGGGCATCCTGTTCGGCGTGCTCACCATATTTGAGCTGGACCGAACCAGCCGCGGCCGCATGGATGCGCTGATGGACGCGGCGGTGTCCCCCTTAAGCATGGCCCTGGTACGAGTGCTGGCCCTCCTGGCTGCGGCGGCGCTGGCGCTGTGCCTCACCATGCTGGTCTGGTATCCCATCAGCCGGGCCCTGATTGGCTCCGTCCTGGACGTGGGAAACTATATCCTCGCCTACCTTCTTTTGATGGGGCTGGCCCTGCCGCTGGGGATTTTATCCGCCGGCGCCGCCTATCAATTCACCCGGCGGGCCGATTTGTCCCTGGTGCTCTTTGCCGCCTTTGCAGCCCTGAGCCTGACAGTCTGGGCAGATAACTGGCAGCTGTGCTGGCTCAATCCCTGCGTCTGGGCTCTTTCCGATGATTTCTCCAACTTCCGCATTTTCCGCTCCGTGGCCTGGATGCGCCTGACCTGGCTTATGGCGCTGGCCGGAGTCTGGGCCCTCTCCTATCTCTGCATCCGGCGCTATGGCAAGGGCCCCTTAGGCTCCCTGGCCAGGAGCGCCCGCCGTCTCTACCGCCCGGCAATCGCGGTGGTTTTGCTGGCCGCCTCCGGCGCAGCCTATGCCGCCCAGCCGCTGGTGGACCAGAGCAATCCGGATGAGACGGCCATGACGTTCTATGAAATCCCCTACGCGGAGGGGGTTGTCTGCACAGGCCGCTCCGCCCAGGTGTACCCCGATACCAGCGCCGGCACTGTGACCGGACGGGCATCCTACAGCTTTCAAAACACCTCCGGCCAGGAGCAAACCATCGCCTTCGGCGTCACCCCCGGCTACACCATCTCTGCCGTCCAGGCCAACGGCACAGCAGTCCCCTATACCGTCAGCGATTACCAGGAGTACAACGAGGCTCTGCTGGAGGTTACGCTCCCGGCATCCGAGCGAATCGAGCTGACTATGGAATACAGCGGCTTTCCCCGGGAAAACCGCAACATGTCCACCATGCAGGGCGGCCGGGAAATCAGCGCGGAATACCTCTGTCTGGAAAACGCCTCCCTCTCCCCCCGCCTGATGAACGTCCTGCCCGATGAAAACCTGTACCCCACTACCATCGAAATCACGCTGCCCGCATCCATGACGGCCATCCCCTTCGGCACCGGCGACGCGGAGGTGGTATCGGAAAACGCAGACGGTACCAAAACCTGGCGCTATGAGGCAAACAGCACAGGCGGCATCCTCTATGCCGGCGACTACGTCCGGGAGGATATCCAGGCCGGCGGCATTACCATCGAATTTTACTATGGCCGCAAGCACCAGTCCGTCATGGAGGCGGCCGGGGCGGTTCAGGCTGTACAGGCAGTTGTGGACTACTGCACAGCGCACTACGGCCCTCTGTCCTTTGGCGCCGGCGGCTCCCTGAAGCTCATCCAGAGCCGGGTGTCCGGCGGCGGGTATGCCTCCAATGGGGCCAGCCTGCTGGATGAGGCGGACTTTACTGCCGCCAACCTGGGCGACGCCGGCAAGGGCGCCGGGGCCGGCGAGGTGATGATTCATGAGCTGGTCCACCAGTGGTGGGGCCTGGCCAACATGTTCGACACCTCCGACGGCACCAGCCCCTGGTCAGCGGAGGGGTTGACGGTCTATACCACCTACCGCATTGTCAAAGCCCTCTACGGGGAGGACTACGCCCGGGAAAATTATATTGCCCAGTGGCAGGCGGCGGTGGAGGACTATTACCTGAATTTCTATGTCCGCAACCCGGAATACCTGGCTGCGCTGCCCGATGCGGAGCAGCTGGAAATTGCCAACAGCCTCGCCTATGTGCGGCAATACTGCGAAATGCCCCTGAAAATTTTAAAGGCGGAGGAACTGGTGGGGGGCGAGGCCGCTATGGACGAAATCCTAAACAGCCTGTTCAACCGGGAGCTGGATTACACCTACCCTTACCTGACTTATCAGGATTTCTTAGACGCCTGCGGGCTGACAGAGGAGGATTTGAGCCTTGATGAAGCTATTTCGATATGAGTGCAAACGCCTGCTGTGGAACAAGTTCTTTTTCGGCCTTGCGCTGGTGCTGCTGTTCTATGGCTGGCAGGTGCTGCGCAGCGTGACCATTCTGGGCGTGGCCCACACCGCCCCCTTCTCCCCCTGGAGCTTTGGGGACTACCTGAGCCGAATCCTGCCGCTGCTGTGGATTGGCGCCCTGTTTTTCCTGACCTTTTTTACCTCCGGGAAGGCCCAGCGGGTGGCTGTGCTCACCGATGCCACCCCGATTGCCCCCCGCCGCTACGCCCTCGTCCGGTGCGCCGCAGCCCTGACGGGGACGCTGCTGCTGGCCCTGCTCGCGCTGGCTGAAGCCGCTGTCTTTTACGCGCACTTTTTCGGCTGGTATGGGTGGGGAGAACTGCTGCTCCCGGCCCTGGCTACCCTGCTCCCCTCGTTGCTGTTCGCCCTGGGAAGCGGCTGGCTGCTGGGACAGTATCGCCCCTGGCTCCTCTATGGGTGGATGGTGGTACCCTTCGCGTGCATGGCACTGCCGCTGCCGGCAGCGCTGGGAATCTGGAACGGCAGTTTCTTTTCTGACTACCCGCTGGCCCTGGGCACGCTGGACCCCGCCTTTACGCTGCTGGCAGGGGTTCTCCTGGCCCAGTGCCTGCTCCTGGCAGCCGGGGTTTTGCTGCTCCTCCTGCGCCCCCAAAAGCCGGCCTCTGCCCAGTCCAATAAATAAATAAATAAAAAGAGCTCCGCAGAATGAAAATTCTGCGGAGCTCTCTTTTTTTACTGTAACCCGGCCTTCAGTTCCAGGACTCATAGTGGACGCAGGTGGGGTCAAACCGGTCGATGTAGGTATTCTCCCGCTCGCTGTAGCCCAGGGCCATAACGGAAAATGGGAGAATCGTCTCCGGGAGGCTGAAATATTCCTTCATCTTCGTCACCCGCTCCTCCCGGGGATAGAACCCGCACCAGCAGGCCCCCAGCCCCTCCTCCACTGCCTGGAGCAGCATGTTCTCCATACAGGCAGCCATGTCCTGAATCCACCAGGGCTCGCCCGGCAGGGTCTTGTCCAGATTGACCATGGTGGCAATCAGCACCGGCGCATACCGGCAGCAGCCGGCATATTCGCTCATCTGGGAGACGGCGGCGCGTTTCTCCGCGTCCGTAATCACAAGGAATTCCCAGGGCTGGGCGTTCTTCCCCGACGGGGCCTGCATCCCGGCCCGAATCAGGCGCTCCACCTTCTCCGCCTCCACCGGTTTTTCCAGAAAGCGCCGGATGGACCGGCGGGTGAAAATCGCATTGTGCTCCATATTTTTTTCCTCCTGCAATAGAATCTGCTGATACGCATCCGGGGTATTGACATTCTGCAAAATCCGCGCCAAATCAAAGCCCTGCAGCTCCGCCTCCGGTACATACACCGCATCCAGCCGCTCCAGCAGGGCGCGGAAGGAGCGCTCCCCCGCCTCCAGGCAGGCCGTCACCGCCGACAGGCAGCTGCGCCGGTAGAGGGCAAAGGTGGGCTCTGTTTGTCCGCCGATGCGGCGGATGACACAGGCGTCGTGACTGCCCAGCCGCCGCTCCAGGGCCCGGACCAGGGCCGGCTCCCCCAGGGGGATGTCCGTGGCCGTCAGGAACACCACCTCCGCCTCTGTCTGGGTAAAGGCGGAATACAGGCCGTTGAGCGGCCCCTGGCCGGGGTAGGAATCCGGCAGCCGCTGGGCGCCGGGAATCAGGAAATTCCCCGCCGCAGCCACCGGCCCCAGGACACTGTAGCGCCGGGCCAGATAGGCCGCCATGGTCTCCCCGCCATAGGGCAGCAGGGCCTTGTCGGTGCCCATGCGGCGGCTCCGTCCGCCGGTCAGAATGACAGTCAGCATGCCCCTTTTCCTCCCCTCGCCTGGCTAGCTTCCAGGCAGGTTTTTTTCATTATACAGCCCGGGACGGAATTTTGCAATTTTTCTTTTTCCATGGTACAATATCCCTGCGCCCATTTGGGGCCGCAGGAGGTGAATCGCCATGCCGGAGCGCAATACCAGCGTCCGCTATATCAAGGGAATTGGGGAAAAGCGGGCCAAAAGCCTGGAAAAGCTGGGCATCCGCACCCTGGAGGACCTGGTCAGTTATTTTCCCCGCCGCTATGAGGACCGCTCCACCCTCTCCACCATTGCAGGGGCGGAAATCGGCGCCTCCCTCTGCGTCCGGGCCATGGTGGCCGCCGTCCCCCGGCTCAGCCGGATTCGGGGCGGGCGGGAAATCCTCCGCCTCCGGGTGGTGGACAACACCGGCGCCATGGACATCACCTTCTTCAACCAGAGCTACCTGAAAAATAAGTTTTCCCCAGGGGAAACGTATATTTTTTTCGGAAAGATTGACGGGGTGCCAGTCCACAAATCCATGGTCAACCCCCTCTTTGAGACCCCGGAACAGCACAGCCTGGCCACCCGGCGAATTGTCCCCATCTACCATCTCACCGCCGGCGTCAGCCAAAAGCTGATGCAGAGCGCCGTCTATCAGGGGCTCTCCGCCTGCGGCGGGCAATTCCCCGACTATCTGCCGGGCGCGGTGCAGGCGCGCTATCAGCTGGCCCAGGCCCGGTTTGCCTATGAGAACATCCACTTCCCCAGGGACTTTGAGGCCCTGGAGATTGCCCGGCGGCGGCTTATTTTTGAGGAGCTGTTCGTCCTGGCCTGCGCCCTGGGGCAGTTCAAAGGCCGGCGGCGGGCCGAGGGGGGCATCCCCATGGCGGTGCATAATCTCGATGGCTTCTTCAGCTCCCTCCCCTTTGCGCCCACAGCGGCCCAGCGCCGGGCCGCGGCGGAGGCGGCGGCGGACATGTCCGGCCGTACCCCCATGAACCGGCTCCTCCAGGGAGACGTGGGCAGCGGAAAGACCCTGGTAGCCGCCGCGTGCATCTGGTATGCCGCCCAGAGCGGCTGCCAGAGCGCCCTCATGGCCCCCACGGAAATCCTGGCGGAGCAGCACTATGACACCCTCACTGCAACCCTCGCCCCCCTGGGCCTCCGGGTGGTGAAGCTCACCGGCTCCATGCCTGTCCGGGAGCGGCGGGCTGTCCTGGCGGCCTTGGCCGCCGGGGAGGCGGATTTGGCGGTGGGCACCCACGCCCTGCTGGGGGAGGCGGTGTCCTTTGCCCGGCTGGGCCTGGTGGTGACGGACGAGCAGCATCGCTTCGGCGTCCGCCAGCGCTCCGCCCTCTCGGAAAAGGGGGCCTCCCCCCACGTCCTGGTCATGTCCGCTACCCCCATCCCCCGAACCCTGGCCCTGATGATTTACGGGGATTTGGACGTATCTGTCCTGGACGAGCTCCCCCCCGGCCGACAGAAAGTGGACACCTTTGCGGTCACGGAGGCCATCCGGCCCCGGCTCAACGGCTTCATCCGCAAGCAGGTCCGCGCCGGACGGCAGGTTTTTGTGGTCTGCCCCATGATTGCAGAAAATGAGGAGCTGCCCCCGGATGTAAAGTCCGCAGAGACCTATGCCCGGGAGCTCCAGACCCGGGACTTCCCCGACCTGCGCGTGGGCTGTGTCCACGGGCGGATGTCTGCCCGGGACAAGGAGGCGGCCATGGCCGCCTTCGTGGCGGGGGAAACAGACATTCTGGTCTCCACCACCGTCATCGAGGTGGGGGTGGACATTCCCAACGCCAATCTGATAGTTATCGAAAACGCGGAGCGCTTTGGCCTGAGCCAGCTCCACCAGCTCCGCGGCCGGGTGGGCCGGGGGCCCTACAAGAGCTACTGCATCCTGGTCTCCAACAGCCGGAGCGAGGAGTCCCGCGCCCGGCTGAAAGTCCTGTGCCAGACTGCGGACGGCTTCAAAATCAGCGAGGCAGACTTGAAACTCCGGGGCCCAGGGGACTTCTTCGGCGCCCGGCAGCATGGCCTGCCGGAGCTGCACATCGCCGATTTGTGCACCGATATGAATGTGCTCACCCAGGCCCAGGAGGCGGCCCAGGCCCTTCTGGCCCAGGACCCCCGGCTGGAAAGGCCGGAAAACCGGCAGCTCCGCCAGCACATTGCGGCGCTGTTCTCCATCCAGGGGGATGCCTTTAACTAAAGCATATCCGGACTTTTCCTGCAAAAGCGCCGCCATTCCTTTTTTGAAAAGGAATGGCGGCGTTTTATTTTCCCTCTACCCCTGTTCCGCCAGATAGAGGCTCACCCGGTTTTGAATCAGCGCGCAGACCTCCGCTGCGCTTTTGTCCCCGGAGAAGTAATAGGCCGCCTCCTCCAGCACAATGTCCTTGATTTCCCCACTGCCGAGAAAGGCATTGTATCCCGCTGCCGAATCAATGAGCGCCAGGACCTTTTCCACCTGTTCCTCCGTGGCGGCGTGGTATTCAAAGCCGTATACTTCGCCCCGGTTTGTCCGCTCCACCAGCTCCCCGTCCGCGCCCTCGTCCATAATCGTGGTCATGGAATGTTCAATATACCCCTCCATGGCGCTCGGATTGCTGGGAAAACCCTGATTGTATACCCGCGTACCGTATTCCTCCGTAAAGAAAATCCGGAGAAATGCCCAGGCCCCTTCCTTGTTTTCCGAAAAGGCGTTGATGCTCAGCCCATCCAGCACATCCACGCAGTAATTTGTCCCGTTCTCTGGCGAGGGGTAGCCGAGGAACACCACCTCTTCCCCAAAGAGGGCCTCAAAATACTGCACCTCCATAAAAGTTTTCAGGTTGACCGGCCAGAAGGGCGGCAGCGCCTCTGACTCCGCTGGGGAGTCGTCCATTTCGCCGCAGAATTCCAAAACCTGCTGAAAATATTCCGTATCGAAGCTGGCCGTCCCGGCGACTGGGTCCACGAACTCCGACGGGTAATTGGTGACCACATGCTCCAGCAGGTAATTGGGGTCGGTGACAGTCTCAAAGGAGACCTCCGCACCGCCTCCGGTCAAGTCCTGGAAGCGCAGCCTGCCCAGCATGGCCCCGGCGCCCCCATGCTCTGATGCATAGGCCATAAAGTCTGCGAACGTCCAGCTGTCTATTTCCTCTGCAATGGACTTGGAGGTTGCAAGGGCTGCAATTCCAAAGCTGGGTAAGGTCTGGTACAGGGCCCCATCTATCTCATAGGAGCGGAGGATGCTCGGGCGTATATCTTCCCGCCCTATCTCCGGGTCAGCGTCCAGATAGGGATATAGGTCCTCCAGATAACCCTTTGCACCGTAGACCGCCGGGTCAATCCGCAGCTTCATGCAATACAGAATGTCCGGCCCATTCCCGGCGGCCAAATCCGCATTGAGCTGCATAATAGCCTGGTCATGGCTCAGCGTATGTCCCTGGGAATAGTCCACAATCTCCAGGACGTACGCGTCCTGGCTGTTGTAAAACTGCTCCAGCACAACGGAACTCACAGAAAGTCTTTCTCCGTACGTCCCCACAGTAATTACCGTCCTGTCTGACATGTCCTCCGTGGGCTCTGGCGTCGCCGCCGCCTGGGCTTCCCGGTCCGGCCCCCCAGCCTGCTCCACAGCCGCCCGGTCCTCCGGGGAGAGGGTTTCGGTTGGCGCCGCGCTCTCCTGCGCGGCGCCCCCACAGCCGCACAGGTACACCGCCAGGGCCAGCGCACCCGCCCACAACCGCCGCATAGGCTTCATTTTCTGTTGACCTCCTTTTCTGGATTTTCTTATTTTCAATATCATATTCCAACAAATCGGGAATGGGACGCTTTACT
>CAZRNK010000065.1:0-8959 GCA_964601435.1 uncultured Oscillospiraceae bacterium
TCAAGAGGGGGAACAGCCTTTGTTGCTGTTCCCCCTCTTGCGGCGTTTCTTTTGGTTACTTTTCTTTCGCTGGAGAAAGAAAAGTAACAGTATCCCCGTCCCGCCCGTGGGCGGCGCTTCTTTGGGCTCCACCCGTTTCTTTCGCTGTTGAAAGAAAAGTAGGAACTGCCCCGGTGTAAAGACTTATGCCTATAAAGGAAATGGGCGGCAAGAGCTTTTTGGCTGGAGAGAAGGGTTTAGTCAAAAAGGGAGCGGAGAGCGTCCCACCATTCCAGGAAGCGAAACTTCAATACATAGCCCTCGTTCTCCTCCGTAATCAGGGCCACATCTTCCTGGGTGAGACTGGCCTGGGCCGCATCGGAGAGCCCGGTTGTCTCCGCGCACAGGGGCGGAAAGACCACACACCACCAGTTTTGCCCCTGGCCGCCGTCGATGGAAATCCGCAGGGAGGTATATATCCCGGCCGGGAGGGAAAAGCCGGTATAGTCCCGGGTGGGATAGTGCTCCCGGGAGAGGGTGACGTCGATGTTCCGCCCCGGGGCCGCCGCCTGGGCTACCGCCTCCACTGCCTCCAGGCTGCCGGAGAGAATCTGCTGTGCCTCCGCCGCCGTATCCGCGCCGGCCAGGAGCGGCTCGACAAGTGTGAGGACTGCGTCCCGCACCTGGAGCTTTTCCGCCTGGTCCGCCGCGCTGTCTGAGGCGGCCAGAACGTGGAGCCGGATGAGTTTTTCGCTGAGGGAGCGCTGCTGCCCCTGGGCCCAGAGACCGGCGCAGAGGGTGAACCCAAAGGCCAGCAGGAGGGCAGCCTCCCAGATTTTCAATTTTGAATTTGCAGTTTTTCTCATAAAAAAGTCCGCCCATACGCAAGATTTATACAGAGTATGGGCGGATTTTTTCTTTTTTAAACCGCGAGCTTCGGAACAGGCTCCGCAGTGACACAGTGGGGATAGCGGGCCGAGAGATGGATGCGGGCCCGCCGGGCCGCGCCGGCATCGGAAAAGACGCCGAATACAGCGCTGCCTGTGCCGCTCATAACGGCCCCCAGGGCGCCCAAATCCAGAAGCTGATCTTTGATGCGGGCGATTTCCCCATAGGCGCGGGGCAGAACATCCTCAAACACATTGTACAGTCTCCGGGCCGTCTCCAATATACTGCCGGCGGCGATGGCGGCCGCCATGCCGTCGATGTCCGGCCGCATCCGGCTTTTTCGCCCATCAATTTTCTGGAACAGGGCGGGGGTGGAGATAGAGAAGTTGGGCTTGCAGATGACAAAGGTGCAGCCGGGGAGCGGGGGCAAATCCGTGAGGATTTCTCCGCGGCCCTCTGCCAGGGCAGTGCCCCCTGTGATGCAGAAAGGGACATCTGAGCCCAGCTGTGCGGCCAGCGCCGTCAGTTCTTCAGGGCCGAGGGGGGCGCCGGTGAGGCGGTTCAGCCCTCGGAGCACCGCTGCGGCGTCCGCGGAGCCGCCGCCCAGCCCGGCGCCGGCGGGAATCCGTTTGTACAAATCAATGGACACCCCCAGGCCCGTCTGGCCCGTGGTGGAGAAAAACAGCTCCGCTGCCCGCCATGCGATGTTTCGCCGGTCCAGGGGGATATAGCGCAGGTTGCACCGGAGGGAGATGTCCCCTTTTTGCCGGAGGGTAAGGGTGACGTCGTCCCAGAAGTCAGCGGTCTGCATAACCATGCGCATGTCGTGGTAGCCGTCCCCCCGGGGGGCCAGGACATCCAGCGCCAGATTCAGCTTGGCCCAAGCCTTTTCCCGGAGGCTGTTCATTGTGCAAACAGCAGGTCCATGAGGTGGACGCCGTCATCCATAAAGGGGCCCTTCAGGCCGTTTGCCTCCGTATAGGACAGCCCACGGCCGGAGTCGAGGCGGCTGTCATAGAGGAGGTAGGGTACCGGGTCGCCGTCATGTCCCCGGGTGGCGGTGAGGGTCTTGTGGTCAGAGAGGACCAGGAGCCGGTAGGGCTCGTTCCGGCTGTCCATAGCCGCCGTCAGGGGGGCCAGAACCCGGCTGGAGAGCCAGGAGATGGCCTGGAGCTTGCCGGGCAAGTCCCCGTTGTGGGTGCACTCATCCGGGGCCTCCACGTGGATGGCGGCGAAGTCCAGCCGCTCCAGGGCTTCCAGGGCGGCCGCCACCTTGCCTTCATAGTTGGTGTCTAGCTCCCCGGTGGCCCCCTCTACCTCGATGACCTCCAGGCCGGAGAGGCGGGCGATGCCGTGGCACAGCGGTACGGCGGAGATGACGGCGCCGGATTTGTGATACTTGTCCGCAAAGGGCTCCAGGGCCACGGCAGAGCCTTCAGCCCAGAACCAGACACAGTTGGCCGGCAGCTTGCCGGCCGAGCGGCGCCCGGCGTTGATGGGGTGACCGTCCAGGATGGAAAAGGACAGCGCCATCAGGCCGCTGAGGACAGCGGCGTTGTCGTTTCCCTTTGGGAGCAGCGGGCCGATGGCCTCCCCCAGGTGGTCGTGGGGCGGCGTCAGGGTGATGCCGGAAATGTCCCCGGCGTGCTGCACAGCGATATGGCGAAAAGAGGCAGCGGGGTAGATTTTCATGCCTGCGGCCTCTGCCTGGGCGCGAAAGTCCGGGTGGGCGAAGAGATATTCCACCAAGGCGATGGACTCCTCTCCATCAATGGAGCCGCCGGAGTGGGAGAGGATTTTCCGCGCTGAAAATGGCATGTCGCCTTCCTCCAGGGCGACCATATTGCACCGATAGGAGATGTCCCCGGGCTCCAGCGCGATGCCTGTGGCGGCCGCCTCCAGCGGGGAGCGGCCCGTATAGCAGACGCGGGGATCGTTGCCGAAAATGGAGAGGATGGCTGTGTCGCTCCCAGGGGGCAGGCCCTCGGGGCAGTTAACCACGGAGCCAACGGTGCCCTTGGCCGCCAGAGCGTCCAGCGCCGGCTTTTCTGCCGCCTCCAGGGGGGTGCGTCCGCCCAGGGACTCCACGGGGTTATCTGCCATCCCGTCGCCGATTACCAGGATATATTTCATCTGTTTTCTCCTTATGAATCAAAGATTATCTTCAGTATACCGTATTTCACGCCCTTTGGAAAGAGAAAGGGAAATTTTTTTCCAGAATCTTTTAAACTTATTCCAAAAAACAAGCGGAAAGAAATATGAAACTTTTGTTAGTTTTACTGTTTCAATTTCCCGCACATGGTGTTATCATGAACTATTATAAGGCGAAAAATTTCGGGAATTCTTTTTATTAAAGAGAGGGGGCGCGTGTATGCAGCCGACAGAAATTTTGCATGAGATTGTAGCCGCAGAGCGGCAGGCCCGGCTCCTCTACGCCAAGACCCAGCAACAGTATGAAAATCTGGATGCGGAGCTGGAGCAGCAGACGGAGGCCATCCGAAAAACGCTTTTTGAAAAGGCGGATGCGGATATTGCAGCCACAGAGGCGGAGGAGACCGCCTGGGCTGACAGCCAGATTGCGGCACTGGACAAGAAGCTCTCGGACAGTCTGGACGCCCTGAAGAAGAAATTTGAAGCAAATCGGGATGTATATGCCCGCCGCATTTTTGAGACTGTGACGGGCCAGGCGTAAGGAGAAGGGAGGCGAAAAAACGCCCCATGCTGAAAGCACAAATGGACTATGGCGCGATTGCCACCAAGGTCCGCGCCCTCCAGGGCCGGCTGCTGACGGAGGCGGATTTCCAGCGTCTTACCGCCATGGGCAGTGTGGAGGAGGTGGTGGCTTTCCTCCGCGGCTCCGGCGCCTGGCGGGAGGCTATGGGGAGCCTGCCGCCGGGCAGCGTGGATGCCGCTGCTGTGGAGCGGGCCCTCCGGGAGCAGCTCTCGGAGGAGTACAGGGGGCTGTACCTGTTTGCCTCCAGCGGAGACAGGAAGTTTTTGCTCTTCCTCCTCTACCGTACGGAGTACAGCCTGATTTTGGCGACCCTGCGCCGGCTTTTCTCTCCCAACAGCCTGCCCCCCCGGGAGGAGGCCCCCGCCTTCGTGCTCCAAAAGAGCCAGGCGGACTTGACAGCCCTGCGCAGGAGCCGGGATTATCCCAGCCTCCTGGCGTCCGTAAAGGAGACCATTTTTTACCCCAGCCTGGCGGCCCTGCCGGTGGACGCCGACACGCACCTGCCGGACTACGGCCAGGCCAGCATTGCCCTGGAGCACCGGTACTACTCGGAAATTTATCGCTTTCTGGGCCGGCGCTACAGCGGCCCTGGCCGGCAGCAGCTTCTGGCCCAGGTGGGGACGGAGGCGGACATGCTCAACATTGCCCACCTCATCCGGCTGCGCCGCAATTTTCCCGGCTCCCTGCCTCAGAGTCAGGCCTTGCTGATTCCCGTCCGCTACCGACTGACTAACGCTTTTGTAGAAGCGCTGATTGCCGCCCGGAGCGAGGCGGAGGTGGGCGCACTTTTGAAGGCTTCTCCCTGGGCGGCCTACTTTCCCGAGGGGGAGACAGCCGTTCCAGAGCGGCAATATGACCGTTTTCAGGTGGCTTTCTGCCGGAAGCTGCTCCGAAGTACCCAGCCCAGTATCTGTCTGGTGCAGGCCTATCTGACCTTGAAAGAACTCTCCTGTGCACGATTAAGGCGTATTATTGAAGCGATTCGCTGCGGGGTCAACCCCACAGATGTCATTTAGGGAGGTGTAGAAGCACTTGTCTGTTGAAAAAATGACCTTGGCGACAGTTTTTGGTCCCCAGGAGCAGCTGGATGCAGCAATACGGACGCTGGTTATCAATCAGGACGTCCATCCGGTGGATGCCCTGCCTTTGGTGCAGAAGGCGGGCCGGATTCAACGCTTTACGGAGACGAACCCCTATGCCGTCCCCCTCCAGAGCGCCATTTCCCTGGCCGGGGATATGGGCCTTGCTCTGGGGTATCGGGAATTTTTCGGAGAGGATTTCACAATAGAAACCGTGACGGCCTTTTTAAAGGAGCGGCGCGGGGAGTATGACAAGCTGAAGGAGGCCTATGAGCAGCAGGAAAAGACCGCTGCTTCCTATGGCGCCATGCGGGAACAGCTGGGCCACCTTCAGGGCATTGAGGAAAACCTGGCGGCCCTGCCGAAGATGCGCTATGTGAAGTGCCGCTTCGGCCGCCTGCCTACCACCCAGTATGAGGATTGCCTGGAGGAGATGAAGGCGACGCCCTCGGTGCTCTATCTGCGTACCGGGGAGGAGGGCGCTTGGACCTATGGAATCTATTTTGTTCTCCCTAGCGCCAAGGACAAGGTGGACGCCCGCTTTGCCTCCATGGGCTTTGAGCGAATCCGGTTTCTGGAAACCATGGCTTTCGGCGGCACGCCCGAAGTGGTAAAGGTCCAGCTGGAAAATGCCAATGCGAAAATCCTCGCGGAGATGGAGTCCCTGAAAAAACAGATTGCGGACTTCACAGAGCAGTGGCGGGAGGCCCTCCTGATCCGGTACAGCTGGCTCACCTTCCAGGATGAGAGCTTCCGGCTGCGGGATTTGACCTGCCGGTGGCACGATACCTTCTTTCTCACCTGCTGGGTGCCAGCGGCGGATGCAGAGGTATTCTCCCGCCGGGCTGCTGCCCTGGAGAAAGTGGAGTGCGTGCTGGCCGAGCCGGAGGAGATGCCGGAAGTGACTCCGCCTACCAAGGTGAAGAATAATGTCTTCTCCCGGATTTTCTCCCCGTTCCTGAAGATGTATGGCCTGCCGGCCTACAATGAAATGGACCCCACCTTCTTCATGGCCATCACCTATGTGCTGTTTTTCGGCATTATGTTCGGCGATGTGGGCCAGGGCCTGGGGCTGGCCATTTTGGGCTTTATCCTGTATAAAGTGAAGAAAATGTGGCTGGGCGGCATCATCACTGCCTGCGGCCTGGCCGGGACGGTGTTCGGCTTTGTCTATGGCAGCGTCTTTGGCTTTGAAGATATCCTGCCCGGCTTTAAAATCCTGGAGGGCAGCAATGTCACCACCCTGCTGATTCTCTCGCTGGGGCTGGGCGTGGTGATGCTGGTGCTGGTGATGGTCCTGAACGTCATAAACGGCATCCGCCAGCGGGACTGGGAAAAGGTGTTCTTCGGCCCCAACGGGGCGGCGGGCATGGTGTTTTACATTGGGATTATTGTCGCCGCGCTGTGCACCCTCTTTGCCGGCGTGAACCTCTTTACTGCCGCCTATGTGCTGCCTGTGTTGATTCTGCCGCTGGTGCTGATTCTGTTCCGGGAGCCGCTGGGCAAGCTGCTCAAGAAGGACCCCGGCTGGAAAAAGGTTTCTCTTGGAAGCCTGCTGGTGTCCGGCTTCTTTGAGCTGTTTGAGACCCTCCTCAGCTATCTCACCAACACCCTCAGCTTTCTGCGTGTGGGCGCCTATGCCATCACCCATGTTGGGCTCATGCTGGTGGTGCAGACCCTGGCGGGGGCGAACCTGAACCCCATTGTCATCATCATCGGCAACCTCTTTGTCATGGGCTTTGAGGGGCTGCTGGTGGGGATTCAGGTCCTGCGTCTGGAGTTCTACGAGCTCTTTGGCCGCTTCTATGGGGACAGCGGCCGGGCCTTTACGCCCCGGATTGTGGACTACAGCGGCCAGGCCGCCCAGTAAAAAAATACGCTGCTGAAAAAGGCGGCTTGTTCCTTCGACAAATTGAGAAGAGAAAGGAAAGGTTTGTATGAAATACGTTGTTTTGTTCCTTGCCTCCCTGCTGATGTTCTCCCCCCTGGTTCTGATGGGCGTACGGCGGCTCACCGGGAAGAAGGCCCGGGCCGCGCTCCTGGGGAACCTGGGCAGCTTCTTCGGCCTGTTCGTCGTGGTGAGCATTTTGGGGCTCAGCGGCAACGCCTTTGCCGCCAGTGATACGGTTGCAGCCGCCGCCTCCAGCGGCATTGCCGACGGCCTCCGCTATGTGGGCGCCGGCCTGGCAGTGGGCCTGAGCGGCATCGGCGGCGGCATCGCGGTGGCCTCCAGCGCAGCGGCGGCCCTGGGCGCCATTTCGGAGAACGACAGCGCCTTCGGTAAATCCCTGATTTTCGTCGGACTGGCAGAAGGCGTGGCTTTGTATGGCCTGATTGTCGCCCTGCTGCTGATTTTCACGGTCTGATGCGGTACTTTGCCATTGCCCGGGATATGGATACCCTGACGGGGCTGCGCCTGTCGGGGATTGAGGGGATGCTGGTGTCCAGCCGGAAGGAAATGGACGCCGCGCTGGAGCGTGCCCAGCGGGAGACGGACATTGCTGTGCTCATTGTCTCCCAGGGCTGTACGGCCTTTTGCCCGCAGATAATTGAATCCATGAAGCTCAGTGCGGAGCGCCCCCTGGTGGTGGAGATTCCCGAGGTGGGGGAGACCATCGAGGCCCGCTCCTCTCTGACGGAGCTGATTCGGGAGGCCATCGGCGTAAAAATCTAAAGCAAAGCAGGTGAAACATATGCCCAGCAGCAAGGGGAAACTGGACGTTTTTATTGAATCCATCCTGGCCGAATCCCAGCGGGAGGTTGACCAGATGAATCGAGATATGGAGGACAGGCGCAACACGGTTTTGATTCAGGCGGAGACTGATTTGGCCACCCAGGCCAGGGCCTACCGCTCGGAGAAAATCAGCGCCATTGCAGCCCGGGAGCGGCGGCGGGTTTCCGCCCGCATGAGCGAGAACAAGCATGCGCTTCTGGAGTACCGGGAGCAGTGCGCCCAGGAGATGTATGACCTGGTTTTGCAGCATATTGCCGAATTTACCGCCTCATCGGACTACCCGGACCACCTGGCCAAGCTCTTAAACCAGGCCATCGCCCAGCTGGGCTACGGCTTTTCTGCCATGGTCTATCTCCGTCCGGAGGATATGCATCTGTCCGACCATCTGCTTCAGACTGTCAAGGGCGTCAGCCTGGGCTTCCAGGAGGGGCGCTTCCTTTTGGGTGGACTCCAGCTGGTGTGCCCCTCCATGGGCCGCCGGGTGGATATGAGCTTTGATTCCGCCCTCACGGATATTACCGGCCACTTCTCCGAAGTTGCCGACATGTATGTAGATTAGAAGGGAGGGGAGCGCCTTGGATTCCAGCTATTATATTCACGGCGTCAATGGGCCTGTGGTCACGGTCCGGGGCGGCCGGAGCCTGCCGCGCATGAGCATGGTCTATGTGGGGGAGGAGGGCCTGCCCGGCGAGGTGGTCTCCGCGCAGGGGGATACCACGGTCATCCAGGTCTATGAGGACACAGGGGGGCTGTGCTGCGGCGGCCCGGTTCGGGCCACCGGCGCGCCCATGTCCGTCATGCTGGGGCCCGGCATGCTGGGCAACATCTATGACGGGATTGCCCGGCCGCTGAAGACGATTGAGGCCCAGGCCGGCTCCTTTATCACCCGGGGCATTACCCTTCCGGCCCTGGATACAGAGAAAAAATGGGCTGTCACTGTGGACATTTCCGAGGGGGATACCCTTGTACCGGGACAGATTTTTGCCCGTACCCAGGAGACCCAGGCCATTGAGTACCGCTGCCTGGTGCCGCCGGACGCCGCGGGCAAGGCCCGGAATGTAAAGCCCTCGGGGGAATATACCGTCACAGAGACAATCGCCCAGGTGGAGGACGAGCGGGGCGAGCTCAGGGATTTGACCCTCTCCCAGGTCTGGCCCATCCGCACGCCCCGGCCCGCCAGGAGCCGCAAGACCGTGGACCGGCCGCTGGTAACCGGCCAGCGGGTCATTGACACCCTCTTCCCCATCGGCAAGGGCGGCTGCGCCGCCATCCCCGGCCCCTTCGGCGCGGGGAAAACCATGGTGCAGCACCAGCTGGCCAAGTGGTCCGACGCGGACATCATTGTCTACCTGGGCTGCGGCGAGCGGGGCAACGAAATGACCCAGGTACTGGACGAGTTTGCCGAGCTCCGGGACCCAAGGACCGACAGACCGCTGATGGAGCGCACCATTTTGATTGCCAACACCTCCAACATGCCTGTGGCGGCCCGGGAGGCGTCCATTTATACGGGCATGACCATCGCGGAATATTACCGGGATATGGGCT
>CAZRNK010000066.1:0-3626 GCA_964601435.1 uncultured Oscillospiraceae bacterium
GGAGGCAGCTCCCCCAGGCGCAGTTCCCCCTGGGCCACCCGCTCCAGGCGGAGAACCTGGAGGCCCACCGCCGCGCACATCCGCCGGAGCTGCCGGTTCTTGCCCTCCCCCAGGGTGACTTCCACACAGTCCTCCCCTATGGCCTTTACCCGGCGGGCATGGACAATGCAGTCCCCAATGTCAATCTCCCCCCGCAGCAGTTCCGCCGCCTCGGCAGCGGGCCTGCCGCGCACTGTAACACGGTAGACTTTCTCCACATGTCCGGCTGGGTGCATCAGGCGGTTGGCTGTCTCCCCGTCGTCTGTCAGCAGCAGCAGGCCCTGGGAATACATGTCCAATCTGCCCACAGGATAGAGCCGCTTCCCTGTATCCCGGACAAGCTCCGCCACCGTGTGCCGTCCCTTCTCATCCCGGAGCGTGGTAACGTACCCCACCGGCTTATTGAGCATAATGTATGTATGTCCCGTCTGGGGACGGACCTCCCTGCCGTCCACCTCCACAGTGTCTCCCGGCCCTACCCGCTGGCCCAGGCAGGCGAGCTGGCCGTTTACGCGCACCCGGCCGGCCTCTATCAGCACCTCTGCCTGCCGCCGGGAGCAGACACCGGCGGCAGACAGGAATTTTTGCAGTCTTGGACTCTCCATACCCGCACCTCTCAGGACAGATTGCTGTAAATATATCCGTAGCGGTTTACCATATACCAGCTCCGCTGGAGCCGCTCCCAGGCAGACAGGGGAACGCTTTTATCCACCGCCACACTTTCGATATAGTGCAGAGGGATTACAAGGGCCTGCGCCCCGTCTACATACACGGTGATGGAGCCGGCCAGCTGCCCCGCCTGGATGCTGGCATAGACGAACCTCGGCAGGGACACCTCCAGGGAAAGCGCCGCCCCCTTGGCCCGCAGCACGCCCAACTCACCCGCGGGGGCCACGCCCACGCTCTCCGCTGTGCCGGAGAGGACCGGCACACGAGTATACTCTCCGGGGTTCAAAACCGGGCCGTCACAGTAATTCTCATAGGCCCAGTCATACAGCGCGCTGTGGTCATTCCAGTCGTCCGGGTCCGACAGCGTGACGCAGATGAGCTTCATCCCATCCCGGATACAGCAGGAGACCAGGGTCCGCCCCGCCGCCATGGTGTAGCCCGTCTTTCCCCCCACAACACCTTCACAGGTCCACAGGAGCTTATTGTGGTTTACATAAGTCAGGTCATGGGTGGTATAGCTCCGGGTGGAAATAATCTCGCAGAACAGCTCATCCTCCATGGCCGCCGCCATAATCACCGCCAGGTCCCGGGCTGTGGAATACTGGTTTTCATCGTCCAGGCCGTGGGGATTGACAAAAGAACTGCCGGTAAGGCCCAGCTCCGCCGCCGTCTCGTTCATCATCTCTGCGAAGGCCTCCACTGTTCCCCCTGCATGGCAGGCCAGGGCCAGGGCTGCGTCGTCGCCGGAGGCCAGCAGGAACCCATAGAGCAGCTCCTCTACCGTATAGTCGCCTCCCGGCTGGAGATACATCGAGGACCCCTCCACACTGGCGTGTTCCCAGGTAACTTCCACCTTCTCGGATGGATCGCAATTTTCCAGCACCACCAGGGCCGTCATCAGCTTGGTCGTGCTGGCGATGAGCATGGACGTATCCGCATTCTGGGCAAACAGCGCCGTACCGGAGTCCGGATGATAGACAATGGCCGCCTGGGCCGAAACCGCCGGCGCCGCCGCTGCGGCCTCCGCCCCCATTGTGCCGGGGAGCAGCAGGCCCAGGGCCAGGGCCACGGCAATTGCTTTTTTCACAAATAAGCACCACCCTCCAAAAATTTGGGCAGTGCTTATTATGAGCCAAATTTAGAAAAACTATGCCTCGCCGGAAAAATCCGGCGGCATCAGTCCTCCTTTTTCTTCTCCAGGTACCCCTCTACCCTGTCCAGGATTTCCGGCACCAGCTCCAGGAGCCGGTCCATGGTCGTGCCGGCGGGGGGCGTAATGTTCAGCATGCGTACCGTCCCGTCCTTGACCACCAGGAACCCAACCGGCTCAATCTTGACGCCGGCCCCATTGCCCCCGGCGAAGCCCCCCTGGTCCTTTATGGGCAGGTCGCTCCCCCCGGTGGCAAAGCCAAAGCTCACCCGGGAGACAGGGATAATGGTAATCCCGTCAGGAGTTGTGACAGGCGTGCCCACCACGGTGTTCACGTCCACCATTTCCCGGATTTTGCCCATTGTCACGTTCATCAGTTCGCCGATTGGATGCTCCATTTCCTACCGTCCTTTCTTCTGCGCCGCTCTTCCGGCGCTGTTGTAGCTTCCATTTTATAAACTCTGCCCCAAAGGCCAGGGTGATATACAAAAGTGCCCACACAGGAACGCTGGCCGACAGCTGCCCGGCAAACACAGCTTCCGCAGCGTCGAAGTCCGCCTGGATTTCAATGTCCCGCCGCTCGATGGTCACTGCCTGCTCCAGCGCCGGAAAAAAAGTCCCCACGGCCGCCGAAGCCGCCCCATAGTGCATAGCCGTCTGATAGGGGTCCGGGCTCCCGGCAATAAAGTGGAGCTGCAAAAAATCCACCTTCACCCGCCGCCGGAGCCGGCCCAGGGCATGGAGCGCCATGGGAATCAGAGGACGGACTGCCACAAAATCCGGCAATTTTTTCTCTGGCTTCTCCTCAGCAACCCCTTTGGCTTCCTCCCCGGCCGCTTCACCGGGGAAATCCCGCCGGAACACCTGGACGGGCCCCACCCGGATGCTGATTCGACCGGCACCCTGGCTCCAGGCCCCCTCTGCCCCCACATTCATCAGGAGCAGTAGGGCCAGCAAAATCAGGACAATCCATAAAACAAGCAAGCTTTTCTCACCCCTCCGGCGCCTGGGGCGCCGCGCCGTTTTCCATCAGTTCTCCATCCAGGGACATGGACATCTGGCCGTTTTCGGCCCCCTGGAGGGCCTCGATGGCGCTCTGGAGCTTTTCCAGGCCCTCGTCGCTGGACATATCCGGCAGCTCCGGCAACTCCGACAAATCGGAGATGCCCATGGTCCGCAAAAACAGCTCCCCCGTCCGATAGAGGGTGGGCCGGCCCGGGACGTCCAGCTTCCCGCAGGCTTCGATGAGTCCCCGCTCCGCCAACAAACCCACGGTGTAGGAGCTGTCCACCCCCCGCACCTGCTCAATATACGCCCGTGTCACCGGCTGGAAATAGGCCACAATAGAGAGCACCTCCAGCGCCGCCTGGCTAAGCCGGGGCGGCCGGCGCTGCTCCAGGCTCCGGGTAATGTAGAGGGCATATTCCGGCGCGGAGCAGAGCTGGAGGCTGTCCTCCAGGCGCACCAGGCGGATGCCCCGCCGGTCGTAGCTGTAGGCGTCACCCAGGGCCTTGGCCCGCTCAAAAATCTCCTCCGTCTCCACCCCCAGCACCTGGCCAATACGCGCCGCGGGGATTGGGTCGCCGGAGGCGAACAAAATGGCCTCGATGGCGGATTCTATCTCTTTTTTATCCATAATTCCATCGTCCTATTCTGAAATCCCTTCCAAAATCGCATCTGTATCCACCGCTGTGCTGGACAGGCTGATGACGCAGTCCCCATCCGCAGCGCTCAGGGAGAGGCTCCCCATGCTGCACAGCTCCAGTAC
>CAZRNK010000066.1:3726-8901 GCA_964601435.1 uncultured Oscillospiraceae bacterium
ACCCGCCGTCCCCGGCTGAATACCGAGGCCAGCGCCCGGAGCAGCTCCACCTTTTCATGCCGGTAGTCATACGCCCCATATTTGGGCTGGGGCTCACCGGGGGTGGAAAACAGGAGGATGCCCCGCTCCGAGGCCTTCTGCAGCTCCGGCACCACCGCCCGAATCCCTGCATAGGCGTCCCGGCACTTAAGCTGCTCCAGGCTGGAAATCAGCATCTCCAGCTCCGAGGGCTCCTCATCCCCGGTCAGCAGAGTCTTGGTCTTGATATACAGCAGGTGGGAAGCCATCTGGACAAACTCACTGGCCACCTCTAAATCCATCTCCTGCATTTTCGCAATATAATCCAGATACTGCTCCAGAATCTGCGAAATCTGAATATCCCGGATTTCAATTTTGTTTTTGGACAGGAGCATCAAAATCAGGTTCAGAGGCCCTTCAAAGTCCTCCATTTCCTCTTTGGATTTGATTATTCCCTCCAGGTGATACGTTGGCTCCATAGTCACCGCCTACACAAAATGCTGCACAAGGTCCAGCCCCCACTGGGCCACCGCCAGCAAATGGTTGAAAAGAAATACTGTCGCCCGCTGCAGGGGGCCGCCCAAAATCCCGGTGGCCACAACCACCAGAAGCAGAATCATACCGTAGCGCTCATAGCGCATCAGCTTCCAGTACCCCTCGTCCGACAGCGCGGAAAACACCACTTTGGAGCCGTCTAGGGGCGGTATGGGGATGAGATTAAAAATCCCCAGGGCCAGACTAATGTAAGCCGTCAGATACAGGGTCTCCAGCACAAAGTTTCCCACGCTGTTCCCCACGAGCGGGATATACAGCAGCCCATAGAGAAACAGCACAACGATGCACAGCAGGAAGTTGGATACCGGACCGGCCAGGGCAGTGATGGCCATGCCCGCCTTGGGATTTTTGAAATTCCGCATATTGACCGGCACCGGCTTCGCCCAGCCGAAACGGAACACCACCATCATCAGCAGGCCAAAAATATCGATGTGCCGGATGGGATTCAGCGTCAGACGTCCCTGGCGCTTGGCCGTGTCGTCCCCCAGCTTATAGGCCACAAGGCCGTGGCTCACCTCGTGGAAGGTAATGCAAATCAGAGAGGGGATGATATTCAAAAGCAGGTCAGACAAATAGCCCCAGTTCAGATTTACCCAAATATTTCTCCATGCGTCCATAGAAGGACTCCTTTTCCCGTCGAGACACGACGGCTGAATGCAAATATTATAACAAATTCCGTCTGTATACGCAAGGGAAAAGGCATTGGGGCCGCGGCAAATGCCGCGGCCCCGATTACTTTTTCCTCGCAAATGGACACGCTAGGCTGTTTCGCCGGACACTGTGGCCTCAATCCGCTCCAGCAGCGCCTCGCGCCCGGTGCCCTTCTCTGCAGAAAAGGGGATAATCTCCACTGTCTCCGGCAGGGCCAGCGTCTGGCGAATCAGGGCCAGATTCCCCTGGAGGGCGCTGGCGCCCACCTTGTCGCACTTGTTGGCCACCACCACCAGGGGGCAGCCCGTGGACAGGAACCATTCCGCCATGGTCACATCGTCCCCGGTGGGCTTATGCCGGGCGTCCACAATCATGACCCCCAGGGTAATCAGCCCTTCCTCGGCAAAAAAGCGCTCCATAAGCCGGCCCCAGCGTTCCCGCTCCGCCTTGCTCACTCTTGCATATCCGTAGCCTGGCAAATCCACAAAGTAGGCCGTCTCATCCACACAGAAGTAATTGATGTGGATGGTTTTCCCCGGCGAGGCGCCAACCCGGGCAAAGTTTTTCCGGTTCAGCAACCGGTTAATTACGGAGGATTTGCCCACATTGGACTTGCCGGAAAAGACGATGGTGGGCCGGCCGTCCCGGATAAAGTCCCCCGGCTTCACCGCCGAGCGGATAAATTCGGTCTTGTGCAGATTCATCGCGCACTCCTATTGCCGGAGGGCCGCGCCCTTGCTGCGGCGCGCCTTCCCCTTTACCGGGGCAGTGCTCTTCGCCTCCTCGGCATGCGCCTGGGCATCGGACTGGGCAGCGGGCGGCAGGGGGCACAGCGCGGTGTCCAGCACCGCATCCACATGGTCGGCCAGGATGAAGTTCAGCGCCCGGCGCACTGTGGGGTCAATCTCCTCCAAATCGCTCTCATTTTCCTGAGGCACAATAACCGTATTGACCCCGGCGCGGAGAGCGGCCATGGTCTTTTCCCGAAGTCCGCCGATGGCCAGAATCCGGCCCCGCAGCGTAATCTCCCCCGTCATGGCAATGTCCCGGCGCACCGGACGGCCGGTGAGGGCAGACACCATACCCACGCAGATGGTGATGCCTGCCGATGGGCCGTCCTTGGGCACAGCCCCCTCCGGGAAATGGATGTGAATATCCTTATGCTTATAGAAGTCCGCGTCTATGCCCAGCTTCCCGCTGCGGCTGCGGATATAGGAGAGGGCCGCACGGGCAGACTCCTTCATCACGTCGCCCAGGTTTCCGGTGAGCTCCAGCTTGCCGCTGCCGTCCATGACGCCCACTTCCACCTCCAGGATTTCGCCGCCCACACTGGTCCAGGCCAGCCCCCGGACAAGGCCCACCTCATCGGCGGGATGCTTGGCCTCCGGTTTATATTTGGGGCTGCCCAGCAGCTTCTCCAGATTCCCGGCCCGGACGGAGAGGGACTTAAACTCCGCCTCCGCGATGCCCTTGGCCGCTTTCCGGCAAAGGGCGGCAAGCTGCCGCTCCAAAAGCCGCACGCCGGACTCCCGGGTATAGAGCGAGATAATTTCCCGAATGGCGTCATCGCTGACGCGGAGCTGGTTGGCCCGGAGGCCGTGTTTTTTCCGCTGCTTGGGCAGCAGATGGCCCTTGGCAATCTGGAGCTTCTCCTCGTCGGTATAGCTCCCCAGCTCAATGACCTCCATCCTGTCCAGCAGGGGCCGGGGAATGGTGCTGGTGGTGTTGGCCGTGGTAATAAAGAAGATTTCCGATAAATCCACCGGGATTTCCAGGAAATTATCCCGAAAGGCGCTGTTCTGCTCGCTGTCCAGGGCCTCCAGCAGGGCGGCGGAGGGGTCGCCCCGGTAGTCGCTGCCCAGCTTGTCGATTTCATCCAGCACCATCACCGGGTTCATACTCCCGGCCTGCTGAAGTCCGTTGATAATCCGCCCCGGCATGGCGCCCACATAGGTCTTTCGGTGGCCGCGGATTTCCGCCTCGTCGTGGACGCCCCCCAGGGAGAGGCGGGCCAGGCTGCGGTTTGTCGCCCGGGCGATGGAAAGGGCAATACTGGTCTTGCCGGTACCCGGCGGGCCGACCAGGCAGAGGATATCCCCCTTCACATCCGGGGCCAGCTGCTTCACCGCCAGAAATTCCAGCACCCGCTCCTTCACCTTCTCCAGTCCATAGTGGTCCTCGTCCAGAATCTTTCTGGCCTTGGCCACGTCCCAGTTTTTCTTTGTCCGTTTATTCCACGGCAACTCCAGACAGATATCCAGATAGTTTCGGATAACGGAGGCCTCCGAAGAACCAAAGGGCTGCTTCGCCAGGCGGAAAACTTCTTTCAAGAGCTTTTCCTCCGTCTCCTTGGGAAATCCGATGGCCTGGATTTTCTCCTGATACTCCTGGAGCTCCGAGCCGGGATCCTCCCCCTCCCCCAGCTCCGCCTGGATGACCTTCAGCTGCTCCCGCAGATAAAAGTCCTTTTGGCTCTGGGCCATCTGGGTCTGGGTCTTTTCGTGGATTTCCTGCTCCAGAGAGAGAACGGAAATCTCCCGCCGGAGCATATTGTTCACCAGCCCCAGGCGGCGCACCGGACGCAGCTCCTCTAAAATCATCTGCTTCTGCGTATGCTTCAAATAAATGTTCTGGGCCACAAAGTCGGCCACGAAGCCCGGGTCATCATTGGAAATAATACTCAGCAGCAGCTCCTGCTTCACAGCGCCGGAAACCTGGGCATATTCGTCCAGGAGGGCACAGCAGTCCCGGATATAAGCCTCCTCTCGTACGCTGGGCCGCTCCTGCGGCTGGCTCTCCACAGGCTGAACCTCTGCATAGAAACAGGGGGCCGTCTGGGTCACCTGCAAAAGCCGTCCCCGGCTCTCCCCCTCCACCAGGGCCCGCACCCCGGCGTTGCCGGGAATCCGCAGTAGCTGCTTCAGCTTGCAAATCGTCCCCATACGGAACAAATCGTTCTCCTGGGGATTCTCGGTGGCAATATCCCGCTGGGCCACCAGGAAGATTTCCTGGTCGGAGGAGAGGGCGGCGTCCAGAGCCGCCACAGAGAGAGGCCGCTCCACATCAAAATTCAGCAGCATGCCCGGAAAAACGGTAATCCCCCGCAGCGGCAGCAAGGGCATGGTTTTGGCTTTAACATTCTCCGTATCCGTCATTTTCATGCCTCCTTCGAGGTTGGTTTATTGGTTCGAAACGAGCCGCACGAATTTCTCATCGTACGGCTCCCATGTCTTCTGCTATAAATCGAAACGCTTTTCTGCCAGGCGGCGCGCACCGCCGCACATATACGGCCTGCCGCCCAGCATGGCCTCCTACGAGGCCGTTTTACCCCTGCGGTATACCAGGGGTGTGGTGCCGTTTTTCACACAGTCGGCCGTGACAACCACCCGCTCGATGGTTTTGTCTGAGGGAACGACATACATAATCTCGGTCATAATGGACTCCATAACGCTCCGCAGGCCCCGGGCGCCGATTTCCAGCTCCAGCGCCTTATCGGCGATGGCCTCCAGTGCCCCCTGCTCATATTCCAGCTGGACATGGTCATAGCTCAGGAGCGCCTGATACTGCCGGGTCATGGCGTTCTTAGGCTCCGTCAGGATATGGACCAAATCCTCCCGGCTCAGGGAATTGAGGGGCGTCAGCACCGGCAGACGGCCAATCAGCTCCGGGATGATGCCGAATTTCAGCAGGTCGTGAGACTGGACATTGCGCAGGATTTCCCCTACGTTCTTCTCCTTGACGCTCTTAATCTCCGCGCCGAAGCCGATGCTCTTTTTGTCCATGCGGTTTTCGATAATCTTCTCCAGGCCATCAAAGGCCCCGCCGCAGATAAACAGGATATTGGTCGTGTCCACATGGATGAACTCCTGATGGGGATGCTTGCGCCCACCCTGGGGCGGGACGCTGGCCACAGTGCCCTCCAGGATTTTCAGCAGAGCCTGCTGCACCCCT
>CAZRNK010000067.1:0-8866 GCA_964601435.1 uncultured Oscillospiraceae bacterium
ATAATAAATTTGTATATGTATATGTGTGAAGGATGATTGCGGAGAAAAGGGGACGTTATGACATTTCAAGTGGGCGACAGGATTGTGCATCCGATGCATGGGGCCGGTGTAATTGATTCGATTGAGCAGCAGAAGGTTGGCGGGACGATTCGGGAGTATTATGTGATGAAGATGCCGGCGGGGGATATGAAGGTAAAAATCCCCAAGGACACCTGTGAACGCATCGGTGTGCGCCCCATTGTGGACGCCGAGCAGGCGGAGCGCATAATGAATGCCATCCCCGGCATAGAAATTAACATGACTCAGAACTGGAATAAGCGGTATCGGGAAAATATGCTGAAAATCAAGAGCGGGGATCTGCTGGAAGTGGCCGCGGTGGTGAAGGGGCTGATGACCCGGGATATGGACAGAGGCCTCTCCACCGGGGAGCGGAAAATGCTCCACTCGGCCAAGCAGATTTTTATTTCTGAGATGGTTCTCTCCCAGAGCGCCAGCTATGAGGAAATTGAGGAGCGGCTGAATCTGGCCATGATATAATGGATGCTGAAGGGCCGGCCCGGGCTGCACCTGTGCGCCCTGGCCGGCCTTTTCACGGAAAGCGAGACGGAGAATGGGAAAATTACGTCAATTGTTTCATAGAGAGCAGGAAGAGGCACCTTTCTGCTCGGCTGTTGTTGTAGCGGCAGGGGAGTCAAGCCGCATGGGGGAAGATAAGCTGATGCTGGATTTGTGCGGCATGCCGGTTTTGGCCCGCACACTCCAGGCCCTTCAGCGGTGCACCTGCCTGAGCGAGATTGTGGTAGTCACCCAGCCGGAGAAGATTGTGGCGGTGGCGAAGCTGTGCCGGGACTATGGCATCACCCTGGCTACAAAGATTTTAAGCGGGGGGACGACCCGGGCGGAATCCGCCCTGATTGGCCTTTCGGAAATTAATCCCCGGGCAGCCTTGGCGGCCATCCATGACGGGGCCCGTCCCCTGGTGACGCAGGAGGTTGTGGAAGGCGCGGTGGATGCCGCCCGCCGCTGCCTGGCAGCAGCCCCGGCTGTTCCGGTGAAGGATACGGTGAAGCTTGCGGAGAACGGCGTCGTCGCGGAGACGCCGGACCGGAACCGGACCATGGCGGTTCAGACCCCCCAGGTGTTTCAGCCGGACGTCATCAAGGGAGCCCTTACCTATGCCATTGAGCAGGAAATCCCCATCACCGACGACTGCTCGGCTGTGGAAATCCTGGGCGTAGAGGTATGCCTGACGCCTGGGGATGAGGAAAATATCAAAATAACCACACCGCTGGATTTGTCTCTGGCAGAGGCGATTTTGCAGCGCCGGGGGGATGTGTGATGCGGATTGGACACGGCTATGACGTGCATCGTCTGGCAGAGGGGCGCAGCCTGGTCCTGGGCGGCGTTGTCATTCCCTATGCGCGTGGGCTGCTGGGGCACTCAGACGCAGATGTGCTGGTTCATGCCCTGATGGATGCCCTCCTGGGGGCGGCAGCCATGGGCGACATTGGCCAGCTGTTTCCGGATACGGACCCCCGCTATGCGGGTGCGGACAGCTGTGCTCTGCTGGAGCAGGTCATAGGACGCTTGTCGGCAGCGGGATTTACAGTTGGGAATGTGGACTGTACCATCCTGGCTCAGCGGCCGAAACTGGCGCCTTATATCCCGGCTATGCGACGGAAGCTGGCCGCAATTCTCGGCCTGGATGCCGGGCGCGTCAGCGTCAAGGCCACGACAGAAGAGGGCTTGGGCTTTACTGGAACAGGAGCGGGTATTGCTGCTCATGCTGTAGCACTGCTTTATGAGAAAGGCGACACCCTCCTGCACAAAAGTGGACAAACTGAATAATCACGGACGGCTCCTCCCGCATAAGATGGCGTATAAAAAACGCCAAGTCTGCCGGGAGGAGATTTTGTATGCAGTACTATTTTATCATGTGCCGGTCGCTGACCTATGCCCAGCGGGCCGCGCGTGTTTTGGAGCGGGCGGGTATAACCGCTATTGTCACAAAGGCCCCGCAGGGACTGAGCAAGAGCGGCTGTGCCTACTGTGTAAAGGTGTCGGAGCGCAGGCTGCCGGATGCCCTGATGACCATGAAGCAGGCTGGCCTTGGCCCGGGAAAGGTCTATCTGGTGGGTGGAGACGGCCTGGCCGTGGAGGTGGAGGCATGATTTATTTCGATTGCGCCGCCACCAGCCTGCAGAAGCCTGCCGGCGTCAGCCGCGCGGTGACACGGGCCATGTCCACCATGGCCAGCCCCGGTCGGGGCAGTCACCGGCCCGCCATGCTGGCGGCGGATGCGGCCCTGGACTGCCGCCTGGCGGTGTGTGCGCTTTTCCACATGGACAACCCGGAACAGGTGATTTTTACCCTGAATGCCACCCATGCGCTGAATATCGCGATTTCCAGCATTGTCCGGCCGGGGGACCGGGTGGTTGTCTCCGGCTATGAACATAACAGTGTTACCCGCCCGCTCTATGCCCTGGGTGCGGAGGTCAGTGTGGCTGCCGGCGCCCTCTTTGACAGGGAAGCTGTTCTGGCTGACTTTCGCCGGTTGCTCCCGGGGGCGAAGGCGGCGGTTTGTACCGTTGTATCCAACGTGTTCGGCTTCATTTTGCCCATTCCGGAAATTGCTGCCCTCTGCCGGGAACTGGAGGTGCCCCTGATTCTGGATGCCTCCCAGGGAGCGGGATGCCTGGATTTGGACTTTCCTGCCCTTGGTGCGCGGTTTATGGCTATGCCGGGGCACAAGGGGCTTCTGGGGCCCCAGGGGACGGGGATTTTGCTGTGCGCAGAGGGGGGAGAACCTCTGCTCTATGGCGGAACAGGCTCAGAGAGCGCCAACGCCGCCATGCCTGCTTTCCTGCCGGACCGGCTGGAGGCGGGGACGCATAATATTCCCGGCATTGCCGGCCTCCATGCGGGGGTTGCATTTGTCCTGGAGAAGACGCCGGGGCGCATTCTGCGCCACGAGCAGCAGCTCCTCCGGCGCATGGCCGGGCATTTGGAGGGCGTGTCCGGCCTGCGGACATTTGCCGCCCAGGATGCCGGTGCCCAGGCAGGCGTCCTGTCAATTGTTGCAGAGGGGCTCTCCTGCGAGGAGGCCGCAGAGCGGCTGGGCGCGCGGGGAATCGCTGTACGGAGCGGGCTGCACTGTGCACCCCTGGCCCACCGAAGCGCAGGGACTTTTGAGACGGGGACTATCCGGCTGAGTTTTTCCCCATTCAACAGCGCAAGGGAAATTGACCAGGCGGCAGCGGCAATTCGGGCTATGGTAAATAAATTGTAAATCTCCGCAATCTTTTGTTGCCAATTTTGCGAGAATGGGATATAATAATTTGAATTAATGGGACAGACGATGCGCCTGCAATCCATTTTGTGGGCGCATCCCAGATATACTTGAGGACAGTGACCTATGGAGACGATTCGAGCGGCAGTTGCAGAGGCCTTTAATTACATACGCATGATTGGGATTTCCGATATTTTGGACATTCTGATTATTGCTTTTGTCATCTATGAGGTGGCTAAGTTTATCCGGAAAACCAACTCTTCCGGCGTTGCAGTGGGCGTCATTATTTTAATCCTGGCACTCTGGCTCTCGGGGGAGCTGAACCTGACAGTGGTGAATTTCCTGCTGCGCAGCGCCATGAGCCTGGGGCTGCTGGCCCTGGTGGTGCTCTTCCAGCCGGAGCTGCGGCGGGTGCTGGAGAAAGTGGGAAGCGGGCGGTTTGGTTCCCTTTGGGGCTGGGAGGTCAGCGTCCAGAGTCTGGACAGCGCCATTACCCAAACAGTTCTGGCCTGTGCAGCTATGGCCAAGACAAAGACAGGCGTACTGATTATTTTTGAGCGGGACAACAAACTCTATGACCAGCTGAATACCGGCACCATCATTGATGCGGAGACCACGGCGGAGCTGCTGAAAAACTTATTTTACCCCAAAGCGCCCCTTCACGACGGCGCCGTAATCATTCGGGAAGGCCGCATTGCGGCAGCGGGCTGCATGCTGCCCCTGAGCAGCAACACCAATTTGAGCAAGGATTTGGGTATGCGCCACCGGGCGGGGATTGGTGTGAGCGAGCGGAGCGACGCGGTCGTTGTGGTCGTCTCAGAGGAGACAGGTGCCATTTCGGTGGCTGTGGACGGTATGCTCAAGCGCCATCTCTCCCCGGAAACCTGTGAGCGGCTGCTGCGCAATGAACTTCTGCCTGACGGCGATGAAAAGCGAAACGGAGCCAAAAAACTGGTTAACCTGATTAAGGTGAAAAAAGATGGTAAAAAGAACGTTTAGAAAAATATTGAACAGCCGGATTTTCTGGATGTTCTTTTCCCTGCTGGCCGCCATTGCAATTTGGATGTATGTTACCACCATTGAGGGCGTGGAGGCTGAGGAGACTTTTTCCAACATTACAGTCACTTTCAGTGGAGAAGATGTATTGAAGGAGTCCAGAGGCCTGCTTTTAACTGACATCAGCAGTACGACAGTCTCCGTCCGCGTGCGGGCCAGCCGGTCGGTCATATCCAGGCTGAATGAAGAGGGCATTACAGCTACGATTGACCTGAGCAGTATTACCCAATCCGGTTTTTATACGCTGCCGGTTACCGTCGGATATCCGGAGAGTGTGGATAGCGCCGCTGTAACGCTGGTTTCCACTTCCCCGAGGAACATTTCCTTTACAGTTGACCGGGAGGTTCGCAATACCATAGAGGTTCGCGGCATCTTTGAGGGCACTGTAGCAGAGGGCTATGTGGCCGAGGATTTGGAAATCACCCCCTCTACTGTGGCTATTTATGGGCCGGAGGCTGAAGTGAGCCAGGTGGCCTATGCCTACGTTGTCTTAGACAGGGAGGATGTGGACCGGTCGATTACCGTGGACATGCCCTATTCGCTTATGAACGCGGACGGGGAGGTTCTGGAGTTGAGCAATGTGGAGCTGGAGCAGGAGACGGTTCTGGTAACGCTGCCCATCCGGGCTACGAAGGAAGTGGCCCTGGTTGTGGATTTGGTTGCCAGCGGCGGCGCCACAGCAGAAAACGCGGTTGTGGAGGTGGATCCTTCCACCATCACCCTGGCCGGGGATTCGGAGGTCCTCGACAGCATCAATCAGATATCTTTGGGAACTGTAGATTTGTCCGACGTGGATGGAACGTTTGAGCGGACCTATACCATACCAATTCCCAATGAACTGGAGAATCTGACAGGTGTGACGGAGGCCACCGTTACCATTACCATTCGCGGCCTTGCCACCAAGACGGTGACAGTTACAAACTTTGAATGCATCAATGTGACGGAGGGGTATGAGGCGGAGGTCTTTACCCAGAATCTGAGCGTCACCATCCGGGCCCCGGAAGAGATTCTTGCGGATATTGCGGATGAAGATGTCTGGGCCGAGGCGGATTTGACAGACATCGGCAGTACGGAAGGGGAATTCTACGTTCCGGTCCGAATCTATGTGGATGGACATCCGGAGGCCGGAGCGGTGGATGATTACCGCATCTACATCTCCGTCAGACAAGCAGAGGACTAGCTTTGAGGAAGGAAGCGCATACACAGTGACCCGAGAAGCCATTGTAACCAAAATTCTGGATGCCGGCCACGCAGAAGTAGCGGTTGTCCGGGAGTCTGCCTGCGGCGGAAACTGCGCCTCCTGCGGCGGCTGTGCGCACCCGGATACCCTCCATGTGGTGGCGGAAAACACAGCCGGCGCCACGGCGGGCGAGCGCGTAACCGTAGAAAGCCGTACTGCGCCGCTGCTGGGGGCGGCAGCGCTGGTTTATGTGCTGCCCCTGGCGCTGTTTCTTTTGGGCCTTGGTCTGGCCGCAGCTTTCGGGGCGGCGGAGGGCGTTACCATCTTGGTCAGCCTGGCCTGCCTGGCCCTGGGCTGTGGTGGGGCAGTGGCGCTGCATAAGACCTATCAGCGGCGTCATCCCATTACTTTTGTCATCCGGAGGCAAGACTGATGTACGGATACATCCGGCCCCTGAAAGGGGAGCTGAAGGTCCGGGAGTTTGAAAATTTCAAGGCCGTATACTGCGGCCTGTGCCACAGCCTGGCCAAGCGCTATGGCTTTGCGGCCCGCTTTGTCGTCAATTATGATTTTACTTTTTTGGCCCTGCTGCTCCATGAGGAGCAGCCCTGCTGGCAGCAAAAGCGCTGCCCTGCCAGCCCACACCGGAAGAAGAGCTGCCTGTGCCCCTGCTCAGCGTTGGACACAGCGGCAGATTTGAGCCTGATTCTGGCGGTGTGGAAGCTCCGGGATACGGCCTCGGACGAGGGGATAAAAAAGGCCCTTGCGGCCCGGGCCAGCGGGCTTTGCCTTCGCCGGGCTTACCGGAAGGCAGCAGCGCGACAGCCGGAATTTGACTGTCTTGTGGGAGAGAATCTAAAGAACCTCCAGGTTTTAGAGGAGGAGAAATGTGCTTCCCTGGATAAAATGGCGGATTTATTTGCCTCTATTCTCTGCCACGCTGCATCAGCGGTGGAGGAGGAGAAGCGCCGCCGGATTCTGGAACAGCTCCTCTATCATGTGGGGCGGATGATTTATATTTTAGATGCTGTAGATGATTTCGCAGAGGATATGGCAAGAGACCATTACAACCCTCTGCGGTACAGATATAACCTTACATGTGGCGAGTTGCCATCTGAGGTGCGCGCCGGGCTGCGCCAGACGGTGGAGCATTCGGCGAACTTGGCCAGATCTGCCTTTCAGCTTTTGGAAGGTTCCTTTTGGACAAGCACCCTGACCAATATTTTATACCTGGGCATTCCCGCTGTCGTGGAGCAGGTTTTTTCCCCTGATTCTCCGGCAGACAGCGCAGGAGATGCTGCCCGAATCTTGAAAAAAGAGAAAGGATTGAAGGGATTATGACTGACCCTTATAGCGTGCTGGGGGTTTCGCCTAACGCCAGCGACGAGGAGATAAAAAAAGCGTATCGGGATTTAGCGCGAAAATACCACCCGGATAACTACCATGACAACCCCTTGTCGGACTTGGCCCAGGAGAAGATGAAGGAAATCAATGAGGCCTATGACGAAATCAACCGCCGGCGCTCCAGTGGGGGCGGGAGCAGCAGCTCCCAGCGCAGCAGTTATGGAGGGTACAGTGGCGGCGGCTCCTATTCCCAGTCCAGCAATGACGTTTTCAGTCAGGTTCGTACAGCCTTGAATTATGGAAATACTGTCCAGGCGGAGCGCCTGCTGAATACTGTTACGGACCGGAATGCGGAGTGGAACTTTCTCATGGGCAGTGTCTGCTACCGGAAAGGGTGGCTGGATGAGGCCAATACGTATTTCCAGAATGCAGTCAATATGGACCCCACGAACCCGGAGTACCGCCAGGCCCTGAACTATATGCAGCGGGGCGGGCAGGCCTACCGGCCGGCGGGAACCGGCGGCGTGGCAGGCATGGACGCCTGTGATTGCTGCAGTTCCCTCATGGTGGCAGACTGCTGCTGCGAGTGTATGGGCGGCGACCTGATTCGCTGCTGCTGATATGAAAGAGGGCACGAAGATTTTAAGCCGGGCAGCCCTGCTGACTGCCCTGGGCGCCGCCCTGCTGTATGTGGCGGCAATTTTGCCAACCGGCCAGCTTGCGGTAGTGGCTGTGGCCGGGCTTTTGACCGCGGCGGCTTTAATCCACTGCGGCCTGGGCTGGAGCGTGGGCGTCTTTGTTGCGACGGCACTCCTGGGTTTCCTCATTGCCCCCCAAAAGGTGTGTCCTCTTCTGTATGCTGCCTTTCTGGGCTATTACCCGATTGCGAAAAGTTTGCTGGAACGCATTCGGAATCTGGCAGTATGCTGGGTGGGGAAGCTGGTGCTGTTCAATGTGGTGTTCTGCCTGCTGTGGCTTTTGGCCAGGGAGATGATTTTTACGGAGCTGGATATCTCCGGCGCCTGGATTTGGCCTGTGACAGAGCTGCTTGCAACTGCGGTGTTTGTGGTGTATGATATTGGTATCAGCCGCGGGCTTTCGTATTATATTTCCCGGATTTCCAAGCACGTGAAATGAGATGGAAAGGACTGGCCAAATGGCATGATAAAGAGTATGACTGGCTACGGCGGGGCCAAGGGAGAGGTAGAGAATTTCCCTGTGTCCGTAGAGCTCAAAAGTGTAAATAACCGCTTCCTGGATGTGTCTGTCCGGCTTCCCCGCAGCTATATTTTTGCGGAAGAGCCCATGAAAGCTGCGGTCGGCAAACGTCTGAACCGGGGCAAGGTGGACGTATTTGTCACAGTGGATGCCGCACAGGTAGACGATGTGCAGATTACAGTCAATTCTGCCCTGGCGGCGGGCTATGTCCGGGCGATGGAACAGATTCGCGCGGAGAACGGCCTCAGCGGCGAGATTTCTCCTGTTGATATTGCCCGGTTTCCTGAAGTGCTGTCCGTAGAGAAGGTGGAAGCGGACCGGGAGCGTTTTGCCGCCGGCCTGACCCAGGTGCTGGAATCGGCGCTGGATGAGTTGGAGGCTATGCGCTGCCGGGAGGGAGCGCGACTGGAGGCGTATATCCGCAGCCGCCTGGAGAGAATCGAGGCCTTGGTGGGCATTGTTGAAGCGCGCTCGCCAGAGACAGTGGCGGCCTACCGGGCCCGGCTGGAGCAGCGGCTTCAGGAGGTGCTGGCGGACCGGGCCCTGGATGAGCAGCGAATTTTAACGGAGGCTGCCATCTTTGCCGACCGTGTGGCGGTGGACGAGGAAACGGTGCGCCTGCGCAGTCACATTGCACAGATGCGGGAGATGCTCGCTGCCGGCTCCCCGGTGGGGCGGAAGCTGGATTTCCTGATTCAGGAATTCAATCGGGAAGCGAATACCATCGGCTCCAAGTGCAGCGATGCCGAATTGGCAAAGGTAGTTGTGGAGCTGAAGGG
>CAZRNK010000068.1:0-3519 GCA_964601435.1 uncultured Oscillospiraceae bacterium
TTACCAACTGCACCGGCCTCTTTGACGATGCAGACCACTATACCTGTGCCTATGATTTGGCTGTGATGAGCCGGGCGCTGCTCCAGTATGATTGGATAAAGGATTTTACGACCATCTGGATGGACACGGTTCGGGAGGGCGCTTTTGGGCTCTCCAATACTAATAAACTCATCCGCTACTACGATGGGGCTACGGGGCTGAAAACCGGCTTCACCTCGGAGGCCATGTACTGCCTGGCCGCCTCTGCCATGCGCGACGGGGTGGAGTATATTGCCGTGGTGCTCCACGGAGAGACCAGCGATGCCCGCTTTGAGAGCGCCAAGACCTTGCTGAACTACGCCTTTGCCAACTACACCCTGGCCAGCCTCCAGCCCAACGAGGCCCTGCCGCCGGTTCCGGTGGAATTGGGGGAGGCGGACGCCGTCCAGCCGGTGTGCCAGGGAGAAACCCATGTACTCCTGGAGAAGGGCAGCGGCGAACTGGACTATGAAATTGAGCTGGCCGAGGGCGTGACGGCCCCGGTAGAGGCGGGACAGCAGCTGGGGACGCTGACGGTGCGCTCCGGGGGCGAGGTGATTGCCCAGCTGCCTCTGGTGGCAGAAAATGCGGTGGAGCGGCAGGGATTGTTCTCCATTCTGAAAGGTCTGTTCCATGCCCTTGTAACAGGGGAATAGAAGCTGCAAATGTGCAGGTGGGGAAAATTTCCTTGTCAAGCGGCGAAAAATGCGGTACAATGGGGCCAATTTCATAGATTGGAGCGTGTGAAAGCACCATGGTAAAAGTAAACCTCACAGGCGCACAGGACTTTTTTGAGAAGGAGGGCCCCAATTTCGCCCTGACTGCGGAGGCCCATCGGGCCCTGGCGGATGGGACAGGGGCCGGGGCGGAGTTTACCGGCTGGCTTCATTTGCCGGAGCGCGTCCGGAAAGAAGAGCTGGAGCGGATTTTGGCGGCGGCAGCGCGCATCCGCCAGCAGTCCCAGGTCTGTGTGGTTGTAGGCATAGGCGGTTCCTATTTGGGCGCCCGGGCGGCCATTGAGCTGCTGACACCTCCCGGTGGGTTTCCCGATGCACCGGAGGTCCTCTTTGTGGGCAACGGCCTTTCGGCGGATGCCCTGAACGACACCCTGGCGCGGATTGGAGAGCGGGACTTTTCCATCAACGTGGTCTCCAAGTCCGGCACAACCCTGGAGCCGGCGGTGGCCTTCCGGATTTTTAAGGCCCTGGCCCGGGAGCGCTATGGCGCCGATGCGGCAAAGCGAATCTATGCCACGACGGACGCCGCCCGGGGGGCGCTGAAGGCCCTGGCGGACGCGGAGGGGTATGAGACCTTTGTTGTGCCCGACGATGTAGGCGGGCGCTACAGCGTGTTGTCAGCGGTGGGCCTGCTGCCCATGGCGGTTGCAGGGATTGACATTGCGGCGGTCCTGGATGCGGAAGAGCAGGCGTTTCATGACATGGATTTGCGCTCGCCGGAGAATCCGGCGTGGCAGTATGCCTCCGCCCGGCAGCATTTATACCGCCGGGGGAAGACCATAGAGATTCTGGGGGCTTATGAGCCGGCTTTCCGCTATATGGGAGAGTGGTGGAAGCAGCTCTTCGGCGAGAGCGAGGGGAAAGACGGCGTGGGCATCTACCCCGCCAGTGTGGAATTTACTGCCGACCTCCACTCCATGGGACAGTATATCCAGGACGGCCCCCGGAACCTGATGGAGACCATCGTTTTGTTTTCCGAAAATCTGAGCCAGCACAAGGTGCCCTTTGAACTGGGCGACGGCGACGGCCTGAATTATCTGGCCGGCCGGGATTTGGGAGACATCTGCCGCACTGCCGCCCAGGCAGTCCGGGAAGCCCATATTGCGGGAGGCGTGCCCAATATCACGGTGGAGGTTTCCCGCCGGGATGCCGCAGGTTTTGGGGAACTGGTGGCCTTCTTTGAGCTTGCCTGCGCCCTCTCGGGCTATATCTCCGGCGTCAACCCCTTTGACCAGCCGGGGGTGGAGGCCTATAAGAAGAATATGTTTGCCCTCCTGGGCAAGCCGGGCTGCTGAGGCGGCCGGCCCTGGCTGCGGACGGTATATAAAAACAAAGTGAAAATTCTGAAAAGTAACGATTGCAGTCAGGGTAAATAAATGGTATGATAAAGCCGTAAGGACATCATACCATTTTTTATACCCAACATACTGAATAAAGGAGTGTGGTTGCGATGGTTAAGCTAATTATGGGTCCCAAGGGCACCGGTAAAACAAAGACACTGGTTGAATTGGTGAGAAAGGCGATGGAGGAAGAGGATGGCTCCGTCGTCTGCATCGAAAAGGATAAAAACCTGACCTATGATATCCCCTATACGGTACGTTTGATTCACGCCCGGGACTACAATATCTGCACAAATGAGCTGCTGAAGGGCTTCATTAGTGGGCTCCACGCGGGCAACTATGACATTACTCATGTGTTTATTGATAATTTCTATAAAATGCTGTCGGACACCTCCGACGAAAGTGTGGGCGCACTTTTGGATTGGATGGCGGACTTCAGCGAGAAGGAAAATGTGAAATTTACCATCAGCGCCACCGCTGACCCCAACGAGGTTGGCGAGGCGATTCGGAAATATTTTTAGTCTTCGCATGTAAAGTGCCCCTGTGCTGAAAACGCCGTGGCAGACACGATGTGCTGCCCCGGCGTTTTCCTTCATGGAACGTGGAAGGAAAAGGGAGGTTCCGATGAAACGATTCCGTTGGGATAAGAAATATCTGTACTGGGGAATTACCGCATTCCTGGTTATTGCGTGCAGCATTGTGTTTTTCATGTCGCTGCAGTATGTCTCCAGCATCCGGGCTTTTCTGGGTGTTGTGCTGAGGGCCTTGAGCCCCATTGTCTGGGGGCTGGTTATTGCGTATCTCCTGTGCCCCATGACAAAGCTGTTCCAGCGCAAGCTGTTTGCTCCATTGGGAAAGCGGCTGTTTCCCAACCACCAGCGGCGGCAGTTTGCTGTGGCCAGAGGGACGGCCATTGCCCTGTCGCTGATTTTATTTTCCTGTGTCATTGCGGCCCTGCTGTGGCTGGTGCTGCCCCAGTTGTATGAGAGTATCCAGAGTATTGTCGTCAGCAGCCCGCAGTATGCCCGCAGCCTGATTCAGTGGGTGGAGGATTTGCTCCGGAGTTTTCCAGAGGCAGAGGCAGCCGCAGTGCAGGTGGTGGACAGGCTGTCCGACACGCTGATGGGCTGGGTGGAGAACACGATTTTGCCCCAGCTGGACAGCATTGTCACCAATGTGACCACCGGCGTATACTCTGTGCTCCGGGAGATTTTGAACGTGCTCATTGGCCTGATTGTCTCCATCTACGTCCTCTACAACAAGGAGCTCTTTGGGGCCCAGGCGAAAAAGGTGCTCTACTGCATCTTTCCTACCCGGCGGGCAGAGAGCATCCTGAAGGGGATATCCTATACAGACAGGGCTTTTATGGGGTTTATCAGCGGCCAGCTGCTGGATTCCCTGATTGTAGCGGTGCTGTGCTATAT
>CAZRNK010000068.1:3619-8815 GCA_964601435.1 uncultured Oscillospiraceae bacterium
GGTTTATCAGCGGCCAGCTGCTGGATTCCCTGATTGTAGCGGTGCTGTGCTATATTCTGTGCAGCCTGCTGCGTATCCCCTATGCCACGCTGGTGAGCGTCATTGTGGGCGTGACCAATATCATCCCCTTTTTTGGCCCCTTCATCGGGGCGGTGCCCTCGGCACTGATTATCCTAATGGTGTCCCCTCTGAAGGCCCTGATATTTGTGATTATGATATTGGTGATTCAGCAGTTTGACGGGAACATTTTAAGTCCCAAGATTCTGGGGAACAAAACGGGACTGAACGGGTTCTGGGTCATGTTTGCCATTTTGATTGGGGGCGGCCTGTTTGGATTCGTGGGGGTGCTCTGCGGCGTGCCGGTGTTTACGGTCATTTATGCAGGCATCCGGCACTTGGTAAGTCAGGGACTGAAAAAACGCGGCCTCCCGGAGGAGACCGCGGACTTTATCGGGCTGGAGCATATTGACGAGGAAACCGGTCAGATTGTGAAGCGGCAGGTCTCACCGGTGACAGAGGCACCTGTAGAGGCGGAAGATACGCCTGATGAGAAGGAAAACGGCGGAGGCGGCAGCCCCGGCGCGCCTGGCAGCTAGCGCAGGGCGGGCAGCAGGGTCTCCCGGGCTGCGCGGAGGGCGTCGCAGAAAGCGTCTATGTCCGCCTGGGTGCTGTAGCGGGAGAGGCTGATGCGGATGCTGCCGTCAATCACCGCTCCGGACAGGCCCATGGCAGTGAGCACATGGCTGCGCCGGCCGCGCTTGCAGGCAGAGCTGCGGGAGACGCAGATGCCCTTGGCGTCCAGGAAGTTTAAAAGTACCTCGCTCCGATAGCCGGGGAGAGAGAGGCAGAGAATGTGGGGCGCATCTCCGGGGATAAGCACCAGGCCGGGGTTTTCGGCGGCGAGGCGGGCGCGAGCGGCGGCTTTCAGGCCGGCCATGCGCGCTGTGGCCTCTGCCATGGCGGCGGCCCCCGTCTGGGCCGCTGCGCCGAAGGCGGCAATCTGCGGCAGGGCCTCGGTGCCGGAGCGGAGCCCGCCCTCCTGGCCTCCGCCGAAAAGGAGGGGGCCCAGGTGCAGGCCCTTTTGGATGTACAGGGCGCCTACGCCCTTGGGGGCGTGGATTTTGTGCCCGCTGAGGGAGATGAGCTGTGCGCCCAGGGCTTTGGGGGTGCAGGGGACCTTTAAAAAGCCCTGGACTGCATCTGTGTGCAAAATTGCCCGGCTCCCGGCCTCCCGCAGAATGCCGGCGACGGCGGCAATGTCGGTAATGCCGCCTGTCTCATTGTTGACCAGCATCAGGGAGACGAGGCAGGTGTCCGGCCGGAGGGCAGCGCGGACCGCCTCGGGGGAGATGCTCCCGTCGGCCTCCGGCTCCAGGCAGGTCACTTCCCAGCCCTGTCGTTTCAGCTCGGAGAGCGTCTGGCGGACGGCGTCGTGTTCCGTGGGGGAGCTGATGATATGCCGCCCCACGCCCCGGCCCTTCATGGCCCCGGCCCGGAGGGCCCAGTTGTCGCTCTCAGTGCCGCCGGAGGTGAAAAAAATTTCTTCCGGGCGGCAGGAGAGGGCAGCGGCCACCTGCTTCCGGGCCCCGGCCAGCATTGCCGCGGCCCGGCGGCCCAGGGCATGGGTGGAAGAGGGGTTGCCGAAATCCTCCGTCATGGCCTGCAGGGCGGCCTGTGCGGCCTCCGGGCATACCTGGGTTGTAGCGGCGTTATCCAGATAAACGATGTCCATATATCCATCTCCAGTCCCGGCGAGAATTGCACCGGTAAAAATCGCATGAAACAGCGTTTCCGGCTCTGTACCTGAAACGCTGTAAGCACCAGTATACTGTATTTTTCAGAAAAAGACAAGGAAAAGGCCTATGAAATATTTTATTCTGACCCTGGGCTGCAAGGTAAACCAGTATGAGACCCAGGCTATGGAGACCATGCTCCGGGCGCGGGGCTTTGTGCGGAGCGAGGCACAGGAGGCGGACGTGCTGATTGTCAATACCTGCGCCGTTACGGCGGAGAGCGGTCGGAAATCCCGCCAGGCGGTGCGCCATCTCCAGGGGGAGAACCCCGAGGCATTGGTGGCGGTGTGCGGCTGCTTTTCCCAGATTGAGCCCGAGGCTGTGGAGGCCCTGGGCGCAGATATTGTCTTTGGCAGCGGAGAGCGGGGCAAGCTGGTGGAAACCGTGGCGCAGCTCCTGGAGGCCCGGGGAGACGCCCCGGTGCGCGCTGTGGACAACCCCTTCCGCCGCATGGACTTTGAGAGCCTGCCCGCCGGGGCAGTGGAGGGGCGGACACGGGCCATGCTGAAAGTCCAGGACGGCTGTGACAATTTCTGCACCTACTGCGTTATCCCCTATGCTAGGGGGCGTGTCCGCTCCCTGCCCATTGCGGATGCGGCGCGGGAGGCGGCCCGGCTGGAAGCGGAGGGCTTCCGGGAGATTGTCCTCACAGGCATTGAAATTGCCTCTTATGGCAAGGATTTGCGCGACAGCAGCAATCTGGCTGCCCTCATTGTGGCCTTGGCCCAGGCCGCGCCAAGCGTCCGGTGGCGTCTGGGCTCTCTGGAGCCCAGAGTGGCGACGGAGGCGTTTTGCCGTATGGCTGCGGAAACAGGCCGGGTCTGCCGCCATTTCCACCTCTCTCTCCAGAGCGGCTGCGATGCCACCCTTTCCCGGATGGGCCGGCGGTATACTACGGCAGAATTTCTGGCTGCTGCGGAACGGCTGCGCCGCTATTTTCCCGGCTGTGCTCTGACAGCGGATTTAATTACCGGGTTTCCCGGGGAGACAGAAGCGGACCATGCCGAGACATTGGCCTTTATCCGGCAGTGCGCCTTTGCCAGCATGCATATTTTTCCCTACTCCGTCCGGCCGGGGACCAAGGCTGCGGCTATGGATGGCCAGCTCAGCCGGGGGGAGAAGGCCCGCCGGGCCCACGAGGCCCAGGCCGTGGCCGCAGAGATGGAGGCCCAGTTCCTGCAGGGATGCGTGGGCCAGACCCTGCCGGTTCTCTTTGAGCAGACGTTGCCGGAGGGCTCCCGGGGGCACAGCGATACCTACTGCCTGGTGTCTGTCCCGGAGGAAGCGCCCAGGGGCATTGTCACAAATGTCAAAATCCAAGGGGTTTCCGGCGGAATGCTTGTAGGGAAATGTATTTGAATTGATGCATGGTTCGTGCTATGATTACAATAATAAAAAGCAATGCGGGCAACGGGGGCCGCACAGATGCTGCCGGGCCTGCCTTTTCAGCTTTTTCAGGAAATTGGAGGGTTGTGTATGACCAGAGAGCAGGTGTTCAACTTCTCGGCGGGGCCGTCCGTACTCCCGGAGCCGGTCCTGGAGCGGGCTGCAGCGGAAATCAAGAACTATGGCGGCAGCGGCATGTCTGTAATGGAGATGAGCCATCGGAGCGCAGTTTTTCAGGAAATCTTTGATTCCACCAAGGCAAAACTGCGGAAGATTCTGTCCGTGCCGGACAGCCACGAGATTTTATTCCTCCAGGGAGGCGCCTCCCTTCAGTTTTCCATGGTACCGCTGAATCTCATGGGCGAGCCGGGAAAGGCGGACTATGCCGTCACGGGCAATTTTGCCTCGATTGCCGCAAAAGAGGCGGAGAAATATGGCGCCGTTCACATTGCTGCCAGCAGCGCGGACAGGGGCCATACCTATATTCCCTCCCAGGCAGAGCTAGACTTGGATGGGGAGGCGGATTATTTCTATTACTGCGCCAACAACACCATTTACGGCACCGAGTGGCAGTATATCCCGGAGACCGGCAAAGTACCCCTGGTGTGCGACATGTCCTCGGATATCCTCTCCAGGCCGGTGGATGTGAGCCGTTATGGCATTATTTTTGCCGGGGCACAAAAGAATATGGCCCCGGCTGGTCTCACTGTGGTTATCATCGACAAGTCCCTGGCCGGCCATGAAAAGCCCTTTACGCCCCTGATGCTCAGCTATCAGCGGATGATAGACAAGGATTCCATGTACAACACCCCGCCCTGCTGGTGCATTTACATGCTGGGCCTGGTGCTGGACTGGGTGGAATCGCAGGGGGGCATTCCCGGCATGGAGGCGGCGAAGAAGGAAAAGGCCGCCCTGGTCTACCAGTACTTGGACGAGAGCCGGCTGTTCAAGCCCTGCGCAGCGCGCAGTTCCCGCTCCGACATGAACGTCACCTTCCGTACCGGCGACGCGGATTTGGACGCTGCCTTTGCCAAGGAGGCGGCGGCGCGGGGCCTCACCAACCTGAAGGGCCACCGGGTGGCCGGCGGGATGCGGGCCTCCATCTACAATGCCCAGCCCCTGGAGGGCGTCAAGGCCCTTGTCAATTTCATGAAAGAATTCGAGGAGAAACACCGTGTTTAAGATAAAGACGCTGAATAAGATTGCCCAGCCGGGCCTGGATGAGCTGCTGCAATATGGCTGCACCGTCTCCGAGGAGGAGCGGGAGCCGGATGCCATTCTGGTGCGCAGCGCCAAGATGCACGACGCCGTTTTCCCCGACAGCCTGCTGGCCATTGCCCGGGCTGGGGCGGGCACCAACAACATCCCCATTGAGCGCTGTACCCAGGCGGGCATTGCGGTGTTCAACACCCCCGGGGCCAACGCCAACGCGGTGAAGGAGCTGTGCATCTGCGCCCTGCTCATGGCCTCCCGGGATGTAGTGGGCGGCATTGAATGGGTGCGCAGCATTGCCGATGCCGGCGACGAGGTGGCCGGCATGGTGGAGAAGGGCAAGTCCGCTTTTACCGGGCCAGAAATCGCCGGGAAAACCCTGGGCGTCGTGGGCCTGGGCGCAGTGGGCGCCCTCATCGCCAATACAGCCCTGGAGCTGGGGATGCAGGTATATGGCTATGACCCCTATTTGTCCGTGGACGCAGCCTGGCGGCTTTCGGGCGATGTGAAGCACGCTCTGGACTTGGATACCATCCTGGCCAACTGTGACTACATTACCCTCCACGTCCCCTATATGGACTCCACCCACCATATGATTGATGCCGACGCCTTTTCCAAAATGCGCGACGGCGTCCGGCTTATCAACCTGGCCCGGGGCGAGTTGGTGGACGACGACGCCCTTCTGGATGCCCTGGACGTCGCCAAGGTGGCCCGGTATGTCACGGACTTCCCCAACGGCAAGGTGGCCGGTGTGCCCAATGTGGTGCCCCTGCCCCACCTGGGGGCCTCCACGCCGGAGAGCGAG
>CAZRNK010000069.1:0-8809 GCA_964601435.1 uncultured Oscillospiraceae bacterium
CTTTTGCGGCGTGGACATTTGGGCAAAACTATAGTATAATAGCCCCACACTGTCCCGGATGGACAGGCATCACCTTCAGGAGCGAAGATTCATGGAGCCCTTTGTCTTTATTTTGCCCATTGCCGCCATTCTGGCCGTGGTTTTTTTCTTTATTCTCTGCCGGAACGCCCTCCGGGGCCGGGGCATGCTGCTGTATGTAGACCCGGACTTCTCCGGGGAGAGCGCCGCCTTCCCCACCCGCCGGGGGCGCATGGAGAAAAAGGACGCCCTGCCCCTTATGCTGCTCACAGCGGTTTACGCCTTTGTGGGCTTCTTCGGCCTGGGGGATAAGGACGCCCCCCAGCGCTTCTGCTACTTCGCCGACGAGGGCAACTATGCCCTCATCGAGCTGAAAGAGCCCACGCAAATCAGCCAAATCCTCTACTATACCGGCCTGCACACCGGCAACTACTACCTCCAGTACTCCCTGGACGGGGAGGCGTGGACGGACATCGCTGTACTGGAGCAGACCTATTCCGACCTCTTCAAATGGCTCTATGCAGAGCTGCCGGAGGGGGAGCAGCCGGTAACGAAATATGTCCGGCTCATCTCCGACGCGGAGCTGGAGCTGGGCGAGCTGGCCCTCTTTGACGGCGAGGGCGGGCGCATCGCCCCGGAGGACATGGTCTATGACGCCGGGTGCGACCCCCTCTTTGACGAGCAGGAGACGGTCCCCGACGAGCCCACCTATTTAAACAGCACCTATTTCGACGAAATCTACCACGCCCGCACTGCCTATGAGAACGTCCGGGACGTCTACCCCTATGAAGTCAGCCACCCCCCCCTGGGCAAGCTGATTATCTCCGTGGGCATCCGTCTTTTCGGCATGACCCCCTTCGGCTGGCGCTTTATGGGCACCCTCTTCGGCGTCATCATGCTCCCCTTCCTGTACATTTTCCTGAAGAACCTCTTCGGCGTCACGGCCATCGCCGCCTGCGGGACGGCCATCTTCGCCTTTGACTTCATGCACTATACCCAGACCCGCATTGCCACCATCGACACCTATGCGGTCATCTTTATCCTCATCGCCTATTTCTTCTTTTACCGATTTCTCACCGTGGACAGGGACGACCCGCTCCTGCCCAAATGGCGCTACCGGCTGCCCCTGGCCCTCTCCGGGATTTTCTGGGGCATCGGCTGCGCCAGCAAGTGGACGGTCATCTATGCCGGGGCCGGCCTGGGCCTTCTCTGGCTCCTCTACTGGATTTTCCGGGGCCGGGGCCTAACGCGCGCCGGCCGGTGGCGGACGCTGCTCCGGGAGCTGGGGGGAAACATCCCCTTCTGCCTGGTATTTTTCCTCCTGGTGCCCTGCGTCATCTACTATGTCAGCTACTATCCCTATGGCCATGCCCGGGGCATGGAGGGGCTGGGCATGTTCTTCCAGAAGGAGTATCTGGACATCGTCCTGGACAACCAGGAATTCATGTTCACCTACCACAACGGCGTCTCCTCCCCCCACCCCTACGCCTCCCGCTGGTACCAGTGGCTGGTGGACGCCCGGCCCATTTTGTACTACCTGGAGAGCTATGACGACGGCACCAAGTCCGCCTTTGCCGCCTTCCTGAACCCCCTGCTGTGCTGGGGCGGGCTGTTGGCCATGTTCGCCATGGGCTACCGGACTTTCGCCAAAAAGGACAAGAAGGCCCTGTTCATCCTGGTGGGGTATCTCTCCCAGCTGCTGCCCTGGCTGCCCATCAGCCGGCCCACCTTCGCCTATCACTATTTCCCCTGCGTCATCTTCCTGACGCTGGCCCTCAGCCATGTGTTCAACCTAATCCGCATCAGCTCGGTGCGCTGGCGGCACATGGTCTATGGCTACACCGCCGCCTGCGTGGCGCTGTTTGTGGCTTTCTATCCGGTCCTCAGCGGCCTGCGGGTGCCCACCTGGTACTCTGACCTGCTGGCCTGGTTCCCGTCCTGGCCGTTTTAACGCAATACAAAACGCAAAAATCTTTCCCAAAGGGAGGGCTTTCCCGTGATTCTCACCGACTACCATATCCACAGCCGCTGCTCCCCGGACGCTGAGGAAACCATGGCCGACATGGCCCTGGCTGCCCGGGCCCACGGCATCACCCACCTGTGCTTCACCGACCACTGCGATTTGGACAACTACCTGACGGGCCAGCCGGAGCCCGGCTCCTTTGACTTCTTCCCCCACGCCCTGGAGGACTTTGCCGCAGCGAAGGCGGCGGTGGGGGACACAATGGATTTGCGCCTGGGTCTGGAGCTGGGGGAGGCAAACCATGACATCCCCCGGGCGGCGGCCATCGCGGCCACGCCGGAGCTGGATTTTATCATCGGCTCCACCCACAACCTGCTGGGCATCCCGGACTTCTACGGCCTCAAATATACCAGCGAGGAACAGTGCCGCTCCCTGCTGGAGCGCTATCTGGCAGAGGTCAAGGAAGTTGCCGCTACGGGCCTCGTAGATGTGCTGGGCCACATCGGCTATACCCGCCGGTACATGAGCAAGGCGGGCTTTGATATCCGGGTGGGCATGGACAACTTTGGCGACGCCATTACAGACATTCTGAAAACTGCCATCGAAAAGGGCGTGGGCATCGAAGTCAACTGCGCCAGCCTGCGCAATGCCCATCTCGCTGAGACCATCCCCGGCCTGGACATCCTCGTCCGCTACCGGGAGCTGGGGGGGGAGCTGATTACCGTGGGCTCCGATGCCCACACCACCGCCGATGCGGGCGTGGGCTGCGCCCAGGGCCAAGAGCTCCTGCGCCAGGCGGGCTTTGCCTATGTCACCCTCTTCCGGGGCCGGAAACCTGAATTTATAAAATTATAACCTGTATCAAAAATAAGGAGGTCATTACCCATGATTGCAATTGGATGCGACCACGGCGGATTTGAGCTGAAGCAGGAGATTATGAAGCATCTGGAAGAACGGGGGCTGGCGTACAAGGACTTCGGCACCTACTCTGCCGAAAGCTGTGACTACCCCATTTACGGCAAGGCGGTAGCCCAGGCAATTTTAGACGGGAGCTGCGACCGGGGCATTTTAATCTGCGGCACCGGGATTGGCATCTCCCTGGCCGCCAACAAATTCCGCGGCATCCGGGCCGCCGTCTGCGGGGACTGCTTCTCTGCGGAGATGACCCGCCGCCACAACGACGCCAACATCCTGGCCCTGGGCCAGCGGGTCGTGGGGGCGGGGCTGGCGCTGAAAATTGTGGACATCTTTCTGGACACGCCCTTCGAGGGAGGGCGCCACGCCCGGCGCGTGGCCATGATTGAGGACTAACCCGGTTCGAGGAGGCTCCTATGGCCATCAGACCCAAAGAAATCTATCGGGGCAAGCGGCCCTGGCGCACTGTAATTGCCGTGGTGCTGTCCATCCTGGCGGTACTGCTCATTGCGGCCGTGGTCCTCTTCTACGCCCTGCAAAAATATGTGGTGGTCACCCCCGACGGCATCTCTCTGGAGGTGCCCTTCCTCTCCACCGCTTCCCCCGCATCGGAGACGGAGGCCCCCACCGCCTCCCTGGCGCCGGTGGAGCTCATCATCGACGACCCGGACTACAGCGGCGTGGAGACCACCGCCGGGGAGAATTTGACGGCCCTCTACGGGCTGTACATCTCCGCCGGTTCCATCTCGGAGACGGGCCTCGCCGCAGCGGCGGAGACCCTCTCCGCCCAGGGGGGCAATACCCTGGTGCTGGAGATGAAGGACGCCAGCGGCGCCCTCGCCTGGGCCTCCCAGGTGGACACGGCCCTCTCCTATGGCACCAGCGGCAGCTTTGACATCGGCCCCAGCCTCGCCGCGCTCAAGGAGCAGGACATCTACCTGGTGGCGGCCATCTCCTGCTGCACAGACGAGCTGCTGGCCACCCGCAACCCGTTCATCACCCTAAAGGATGCCGCCGGAAACACCTATTCCGATGACCAGGGCGTCTGGCTGGACCCCTATAACCAGACGGTGCGCACCTACATCCTGGATTTGATGGAGGAGCTGATTGCCCTGGGCTTTGACGAAATCCTGCTGCAAAACGCCGCCCACCCCATGACGGAATCGGCGCTCACCTATTCCCAGGAGATGACCGCGGAACCCGACCCCGTCTCCTGTGTGTCCGGCCTGGCGCTGTACCTGACGGAGTCCCTGGGGGACACGCCGGCCAAGATTTCCGCCCAGCTGGACACGGAGGCCCTCCGGGGCGGTCTCTCCGCCCAGAACGGCCAGGACGTGAGCTTTTTCCTCACCGTCTTTGACCGGGTCTATGTGGAGACAGACGACGCCAACATCAGCGGCGACCAGGCCGCTGTTGAGGCGGCCATGACCGAGGGGGACATCGCCCTGCGCTTCATTCCCCTCCGCCCCGGCGGGGCCGGGGGCACCTGGACGGTGGGCCGGCAGTGACCCCGCTGGCCTGTCCTCGGAAGATTTTTGCATTTTTCCCCGCACCCCTTGACAAAGGCGGTGCGGGGCGTTATACTATAACAGTGTTATATAACGCTGTTATCCCGAGAGGATGATTGCATGCATGACACCACCTCCACCCTGGAGAAAATTCACGCCGCCGCCAAACAGGAGTTCCTGGAAAACGGCTTTCAGCGCGCCTCCCTGCGGCGCATTGTGAAGGCCGCCGGCGTTACAACCGGCGCCTTTTACGGCTACTACGCCAGCAAGGAGGCCCTGTTCGAGGCCCTGGTGGGCCAGCAGTATGCGCGGACCATGGCCCTCTTTCGCGCTGCCCAGGAGGATTTCGCCCGGCTCCCCGCCCAGGAGCAGCCGTCGCGGCTAGCCGACATCAGCGGCGCCTGCATGACGGAAATTCTCCACTACGCCTATGACAACCTGGACGCCTTCAAGCTGCTGCTGACCTGCGCGGACGGCACCCGCTTTGCGGGGATGCTGGACGAGATGGTGGAGATTGAAACCAAGGGCACTCACGACTATCAGGCCGTCCTGGCCAGGCTGGGCCGCCCCTCCCCGGAGATTGACGCCCGGCTGGAGCACATCCTGATTACAGGCATGTTCAACGCTTTTTTCGAGCTGATTCTCCACGAAATGCCCATGGCCCAGGCGGAGTGCTATCTCTCCGAGATGCGCGCCTTTTACACCGCCGGGTGGATGAAAATTCTGGGGCAATAGCCCCCCTTTCACAGCCCAAAACCAAAATTATGGGACAGGATTTGTCCCGTAATTTTTGCCCACAAGTTAGCTTTTGCTAACTTTAAACAGGGAAATCAGAGGCGCACTGCGCGCATCTCTTTTCACATACAGCTTTTGTCAAAGGAGGTTTCTCCCCTTGAAAAAACAGTCCAATTTGTCCCGGCTGATGGCCTATGCCGGGCGCCACAGGTTCCTGACCTACAGCTCCTGGCTCCTCTCGGCCATCAGCGCCCTGGTCGCCCTTGTCCCCTTCTGGTACATCTGGCAGATTATCCGGGACGTGCTGGCGGCCGCACCCAATTTTGCCGCGGCAGAAAACCTGCCCCATTATGGCTGGATGGCGGTGGCCTTTGCCCTGGTGTCCATGCTAATCTATGTGGCGGCGCTGATGTGCTCCCACCTGGCGGCCTTCCGGGTGGCTTCCAATCTCCGCCGGGCCATGATGCACCATCTGGCCGCGCTGCCCCTGGGCTTTGTGGACAGCTTCGGCAGCGGAAAGCTCCGGAAGATTGTCAATGAGTCCAGCGCCGCCACGGAGACCTACCTGGCCCACCAGCTCCCGGACAAGGCGGGGGCCATCGCCACCCCCTGCGGCCTGCTCGTCCTCCTGATTGCCTTCGACTGGCGCCTGGGGCTGCTGAGCCTGGTGCCGGTGCTCCTGGGCTTTCTCATTATGATGCGCATGACCGGCGCCAGCATGGCCCAGAAAATGAAGGAGTATCAAAACTCCCTGGAGAACATGGCCAATGAGGCGGTGGAGTATGTCCGGGGCATCCCGGTGGTCAAGACCTTCGGCCAGACGGTGTACTCCTTCCGGCGGTTCAAGGCCGCCATCGACAACTATGGCAAGTGGGTCATCGCCTATACCAAGGAGCTCCGGGGCCCCATGATGCTCTACACCACCGCCATCAACGGCGTGTTTGCCTTTCTGATAGCCGGCGCCCTTTTCATCACCCGCAGCGGCGTCACGGACACCTTCCTCTTAAACCTGCTCTTCTACATCATCATTACCCCCATCATTTCCCTTACCCTCACCCGCATTATGTTCATGAGCGAAAACGGCATGATTGTGGCCGACGCCCTGGCGCGAATCGACTCGGTTTTAAACAGCGAGCCCCTGGCCGCCCCGGCCCGGCCCAGGGAGCCGGCGGACGCCTCCGTAGAGCTCCAGGATGTCTCCTTCAGCTATGACGGCACAACGGAGGTCCTCCACCACATCTCCCTGCGCATTGCGCCGGGGCAGACGGTGGCCTTTGTAGGCCCCTCGGGGGGCGGGAAATCCACCCTGGCCAGCCTCATCTCCCGCTTTTTCGATGTCCGGAGCGGCAGTATCAAAATCGGGGGCGTGGATGTCCGGGAGATGGAAAAAGAGACACTGATGGACACCGTCTCCTTTGTCTTTCAGGACAGCCATTTAATCAAGGCCTCCATCCTGGACAACGTCCGCCTGGGCCGCCCGGACGCCTCCGAGGCGGAGGTGATGGCGGCCCTGGAGGGCGCCCAGTGCATGGACATCATTCAGAAATTCCCCCAGGGCATCCATACGGTTATCGGCACCGGGGGCGTCTATCTCTCCGGCGGCGAGCAGCAGCGCATCGCCATCGCCCGGGCCTTTTTGAAGAATACGCCCATTCTGATTCTGGATGAGGCAACGGCCTTCGCTGACCCGGACAACGAGCAGAAGGTCCAGGCGGCCTTCAGCGCCCTGGCCAGGGGCAAAACCGTCATACTCATCGCCCACCGCCTCACCACTGTGGCCGGGGCCGACTGCATCTACGTCCTCCAGGACGGCAAAATCATCGAGTCCGGCACCCGCGGCGACCTCCTGTCCCAGGGCGGGCTGTTTGCGCAGATGTGGGCAGAGTATCAGACCTCTGTCCAGTGGAAAGTGCAGAAGGAGGCATAAGCTATGATTGAAAAACTTCAGCGGAAATACGCCCTGTCCCGGCAGGGGGCCGTGGACCTTATCAAGGGCTGTGCGGCCTGCGCCGCCCAGAACATCGCCTTCATGGTCCCGGTGGCCCTGCTCTATTTCCTGGTGGCCGATTTGATGGGCGGCGGCATCCAGGGCGGGCGCATCGCCTTTTATATTGCGGGCTGCGTCCTTGCCCTCGGGCTCATTTTGCTCACCACCTGGGTGCAGTATAACGCCACCTACTTCGCCACCTATGTGGAGAGCGGCGTCCGCCGCCTCACCCTGGCTGAGCAGCTCCGGAAGCTGCCGTTGTCCTTCTTCGGCAAAAAGGATTTGGCCGATTTGACCAGCACCATCATGGCCGACTGCACCTTCCTGGAGACAGCCTTCTCCCATTTCATCCCGGAGCTGGCGGGCTCGATTTGCTCCACCACCCTGGTGAGCATCAGCATCTGCTTCTACGATTGGCGCATGGGCCTGGCGGCGCTGTGGGTGGTCCCGGTGGCCTTCGCCATTGTGGCCCTCTCCTCCCGGGTCCAGAAGAAGCTCAGCGCCCGGCAGATGGACGCCAAGATGGCCTGTGCCGACGGCATCCAGGAGTGCATCGAGACGCTCCGGGATTTAAAGGCCAACAACGCGGAGGACCGCTATCTCCAGGGCCTGGATAAGAAAATCAAGGCCGTGGAAAAGCGGGCCATCGTCTCGGAGCTGGGTACGGCGGTGTTTGTCGTCTCCGCCCAGATGGTGCTCAAGCTGGGCATCGCCACTGTCGCCCTGGTGGGCTCCATCCTGCTCGTCCAGGGCAGCCTGGATGTCCTCACCTTCTTCCTCTTCCTCATGGCGGTCTCCCGGCTCTATGACCCGCTCCAGAGCGCCCTGCAGAACCTGGCCGCCATTATCGCCGCGGGCACCAACATCGCCCGGATGAACGAAATCCTCTACCATCCCATTCAGACCGGGACAGACGTGCTCACCAACCAGGGCTGCGACATCACCTTTGACCACGTGGGCTTTGCCTATGAAGGCGGCGAGACGGTGCTCCGGGATGTGTCCTTTACCGCCCGGCAGGGCGAGGTGACGGCCCTGGTGGGCCCATCCGGCGGCGGGAAAACCACTGTGTCCCGCCTGGCGGCCCGGTTCTGGGACATCTCCCAGGGGAAAATCACCGTAGGGGGCATGGACATCTCCCAGGTGGACCCGGAAAAGCTGCTGTCCCTGTATTCCATCGTGTTCCAGGACGTGACCCTCTTTGACAACACCATCCTGGAAAACATCCGCATCGGCCGCAAGGACGCCACCGACGCGGAGGTGTTGGCCGCCGTCCGGGCTGCCAACGTGGACGCCTTCGCGGAGAAGCTGCCCGACGGCTGGGAGAGCCGCATTGGGGAAAACGGCTGCGAGCTCTCCGGCGGAGAGCGCCAGCGCATCTCCATCGCCCGGGCCTTCCTGAAGGACGCTCCCATCATCCTCCTGGACGAGGCCACCGCCTCCCTGGATGTGGAGAATGAGACGGCCATCCAGTCCGCCCTCTCCCGGCTCATCCGGGACAAGACGGTCCTGGTCATCGCCCACCGAATGCGCACCGTGGCCGGGGCGGACAAGATTGTCGTTCTGGACGGGGGTACCGTGGCCGAGGCAGGGGCGCCGGAGGCGCTCTACCGCCAGGGCGGTATCTATGCCCATATGGCGGACCTCCAGAACGCCAGCCAGAACTGGGCCCTGACATAACGGCAA
>CAZRNK010000070.1:0-8740 GCA_964601435.1 uncultured Oscillospiraceae bacterium
TGCCTGGCCCTGCTGCGGCAGCTGATTCCGGCGTCCGATTGAATGGATAACTTTTTTATGTGATATGGAGGGATAAGAACATGGAAGCAAGTAAATCCCAGCGGCGCGAGCGCCTTTTCTATCAGCAGAAGAACGGTTATGATTTGATAGACGCCCAGGAGCGCGCCGCAATACATGACTACTGCAGCGGCTATATGGCCTTCCTGGACGCCGCCCGCACCGAGCGGGAAGCGGTCGCCGAGGGCATCCGCATGGCGGAGCGGGCGGGCTTTCGCCCCCTCACCCCCGGCATGGCCCTGCACCCCGGGGACAAGGTGTATTTCTCCAACCGGGGCAAGGCCCTGCTCCTGGCGGTCATCGGCGCCAAAAAGCTGGAGGAGGGGGCCGTTATCGCCGCAGCCCACGTGGACTCTCCCCGGCTGGACCTCAAGCAGCTGCCGGTCTACGAGGATTCGGAGCTGTGCTATTTCAAAACCCACTACTACGGCGGGATTAAGAAATACCAGTGGCTGACCATCCCCCTGGAGCTCCACGGGGTAGTGGCCCTGGCGGACGGCACCGTGGTGGATGTGGTCATCGGCCGGGATAAAACCGACCCCCAGTTTGTCATTACGGACCTTCTCCCCCACCTGGCCGCGGACCAGATGAAAAAGACCCTCTCTGACGCGGTTCCCGGGGAGAGCCTGAACCTTCTGGCGGGTAGCATCCCCGATGCAGAGGAGGGCACCGACCGGGTAAAGCTGAACATTCTGGGGATTCTGGAGGAAAAGTACGGCATCACTGAGGAGGACTTCCTCTCGGCCGAGCTCTCCGCCGTCCCCGCCCTGCCCACCCGGGACCAGGGCCTGGACCGGAGCCTGATTGGCGGCTACGGCCACGACGACCGGGTGTGCGCCTATGCAGAGCTCCGGGCCATCCTGGAGACGGAAAAGCCCGCTTACACCGCCGTCTGCATTCTGGCTGATAAGGAGGAGATTGGCTCAGAGGGCGTCTCCGGCATGCAGAGCGAGGCCTTCGACTGCTTCATGGAGCAGCTCTGCGCCAGCCAGGGGGCCAACCTGCGCACCTGCTATGCCCACAGCCTGTGCATCTCCGCGGATGTGTGCAACGGCTTTGACCCCAATTTCCCCGAGGTCAGCGAAAAGCGCAACAACGCCAAGCTCAACTACGGCATGGGCATCTGCAAATACACCGGCTCCCGGGGCAAGTCCGGCACCAATGACGCCAGCGCCGAGACCGTGGCCCGCCTGCGGAAAATCTTTGCCGATGCGAAGGTCGTCTGGCAGATGGCGGAGCTGGGCAAGGTGGACCAGGGCGGCGGGGGTACTGTGGCCATGTTCATGTCCCGCCGGAATATCGACACCATTGACGCCGGCGTGCCGGTACTGAGCATGCACGCCCCCTACGAGACAGTCTCCAAGCTGGACTGCTATATGACCTATAAAGGCGTCAAGGCGGTATACGCCGCCCGCTAGGGCAGTTACACTTTGCCGCGCGCAAAAGTTTATCTCTATTCTCCAGGGGGCGCCCCGTCCAGGCCGTTTTTCCATTTTTTCCATTGCCTCATAGACGGTGGAGGTAACGTCCACACTCAAGTCCATCACTGCGCCGGAGGCCCTAATGAAGATGGAGGCCATAAAAATTTGGGTCAGGTTCAAATGGGCGTAGCCAGAATAGAGCAGGCTCTCGGAGTTGCTCATCACAGCCCCGTGAATCTGAAAGACATCCGTAAACACCAGCCCCAGGACGCAGGTGACCAGGATGCCCAGGAAAGAGCCCCCCACCGCGGCGGCGCACCGCCTGTCAAAACCGTAGACCAGGGCGATAATCAGCACCGTGAGAAACAGCGTAATGCCCAGCCCCACCCAGATGGGATTATACCCCTTGAGGTAGAGGGGGACCAGCACCTTCCACAGCGTCAACACCGTCAGGGCAAAAGAGGCAATGGCCCTAAGGCCGGTACGCCCGGCAAACAGGATTAAAAACAGGGCAAAACTTGCACCAGGAGCGCCTCCCAGCCCAGGCGGTAATGGTCGGACAAGGTGACATTGGTAATGGTGTCCCCATCGTGGCTCACCACCAACAGGGCCTTGTCCCCGGGTAAGAAGAGCTTGTCCTGCTTCAGGGAGCCGTTGTGCATGTTGATGCCGGTCACGTGCTCCCCTTCAAACATGCTGTCCAGAATTTCCAGTTTACAGCGCTGCTCGCCGGAGAGGACCAGACCGGTGTCAATAATGGCACTGTCATTCGTCTCCAGCACCAGGGCAGTGCACCGCTCCGTCTTCTGATAGAGCAGCGCTCCTTCAAAGCCTGTGGGCAGAAACAGCAAAATGAGCACCGCCAGCAGGCACACAGCCACCGGCGCGTGGTAGCGCAGCTTCTCCGCGCTGAATATTTTATACAGCCAATTCATATTGTATCTCAAACTCCTCAAAGCAGAAAAATGCCGCTCAAGCGGCATTTTTCTGCTTTTACAATTACATTATACGTGACGTGTGTTTTGCAGCATCAACAAGTTGCAGGCAATGTGCCGGTTATGCAACACCCAGCAAATCCGCCATTTTGTTATAAATCTCGGTGTTGTCATAGTAGCCGTTGAACACTTCCGCGCCCGCACCCTCGGCCAGCACTGCAACCGGCAGGCCAGTATGGCTGTAGGAGGTGAAGGAAATGCCGGACTTGTTGTTGATGATGTGGGCAATGGTGACACTCAGGGGTTCATAGGTGCCGTAGAGGAAATACTCTTCCTGGTCATACTCGCTGGCGGCAGTGCCGTTTATGCTCTTCTCACAAGCGGCCCAGAACTGGGCGAGCTCATACTCGGCGAGCACCAGCTTGTCCCCCTCCTTGCCTTCGGTCTCCAGGCCAAATAGGTCTCAATGTCCGCCAGAACTTCCTCAAAGGAGGTGCCGTTTTCCTTATAGGCGGCCACATAATCGCTGTCATATTTGGCAAAGGAAATGGTCTGGCTCTCCAGCAAATCCAGGTAGTTGTCATAGTCGGTGCCTGCAAAGCCGATGGTCAAGCCGCCGGCCTCATGGTCGCCGGTGACAATAATGAGGGCCTCCTCGGGGTGCTCCACGGCAAAGTCAATGTCCACTTGGACTGCATCAGCCAGGGCCTGGGTGTCGCAAATCGTGGAGGCGGCGTCATTGGCGTAGCAGGCCCAGTCAATCTTGCCCCCCTCGCACATCATGAAGAAGCCGTCCTCGTCATCAAAGAGGACCTCGATCCCCCTCTCCACATAGTCGGCCAGGGACCACATATTCTCAGTCCGGTCGAGCTCATAGGCCATGGCGTCGGAATCGGCCGAGTACTCGTCAATAATGATGGTTTTCTCCGTGTCAGCGGTGACGGCCTCCGCCTCTGCATAGGTCCGAGCCACGGTGTAGCCCGCCTCAGCCGCCAGCTCATACAAATCCGCCTGGTTTCCATCGCCGCCTGTGGGGGAGAAGAGGCAGCCGCCGGCAAAGTACTCAAAGCCGGAATCAATCAGCTCCAGCCCAATCTCATAGTAGCTGTTGCGGCTGGCCTGGTGGGCATAGAAGGCGGCGGGGGTGGCATGGTTTAAGTTCACGGAGGTAATCACGCCGATGGCATAGCCTTTCTGAGCATAGAGCTTCTCGGCAATGGTCTCATATTCCACTGTGCCCGTCTCGTCCACATTGATGGAGCCGGAATAGGTCTTGTATCCGGTGGCAATGGAGGTGGCCGTGGAGGCGGAGTAGGGGGCAAAGGAGTTGGAATCGTATGTAACTGCGCTGCCGGCGGCCTCAAAGTTCATGAAGTTCAAATACTCCGGGCCGTCCAGGATGGCGCCGCCGTTGTCGTCCAGGCTGGGCTGCGCCTGCCAGTAGTCGTCATCGTTCAGGGCGCCCAGGAAGTCGGAAGTGGACTGAATCTGGGGATAGCTCATGCCGTCGCCGATGAACAAAAAGACATACTTGGGCGCGGCGGCATCCTCCGCCGTCTCCGGCGCTTCCGCAGCCGGGGTGCCGCGGCGGCGGGGGCGGCCGTGGCTGCCTGGGTCGGGGTGGGTGCTTCGCTGGGCTCTGCGGCCGCGGTGGAGCAGCCGGCCATGGCTGTCAGCAGGCAGCTCAGCGCCAGCAGGAGCGCCGGCAGTTTTCTACATTTCATAGTCTGTTCTCCTTTTCATGCGCGTTTTTCCTTGCATTTTCAGATGCGCCGTCAGAATACCACAGCGCCCGGCGATCCGTCTGCCGGTTTTCTGGAAAAAATCTGTTAAATCTCTAGAAAGACGCGCCAGGAAAAATATATGAGTTCTTCCAATAAGAAACTTTTTGTTGACATTCTCTCCCAGAGTGTTATACTGGATTTGTATAAAATGTATATTGAATTCCACTTCTCATAACGCCCCTGTGTGCCAACCGCCAATCCGCCCGTCCAGCATCCCCGAGCCTTGCCCCGCGTATGTAAAAACTTCCGGAAAGAAAGGGGAAATCGCGATGAAACGAAGAGAGAGGCGCCTGGTCCCCCTCCTGCTTGCCCTCGCCCTGGCCGCTGCCGCCGGCTGCGATGCCCGGGAGGCCGCAGAGGAGCCGGCAAATATCCTGCCCCCCGCAGGGGCGTTTGCCTGTACGCTCCCGGAGGATACCGTTGCTGCCCGGCTTGGCAGCTCCCCGGAGGAGAGCCCCACCGCCGCCTATATGGTGCCCTATGCCGATTTGACGCCGGAGGACTTGTCCGCATGCCCACAGGTAAAGCTGGACGGCAGGGACCCGGAACAGGCGCAGTTTTTCTTTACAGACGGCGCTGTGACATATGTCCAGTATCAATTCTCTGCAGCGCAGTGGGACTCCGAGACGGACTTCCTGGAAGCCGTTATCGCCCTCCACAGCCTGGCCGCCGGGCAATATGCCGCCGGCATCCACACCACCATGCATTTTGATACCCTGGATACGCCCCAGGACTTTGACGCCGGAGTGCGCTATGCCTCCATCTGGCTCTTCGGCAACGCGGACACCCAGCTGGGCGAGCGGGTACAGATGGAGCTCTCCGGGGGCGGCGAAGACCCCACCCTCCTGCTCTACTTCTATTCGGACACAGACACGGCACACAATGAGAGCTACCGCCTCTATCTGTCGGAGCAGGGGTAAAAATCTTCAAAACACGCGGAGAGGGTGGACCGGCCCAAAGGCCGGTCCACCCTTTCCAAATCCAGCGACACACATACTGCCATAGGCGGCGAAATGCGCCGGGCTTATGCAAACAGCGCCGCCAGCTTGTTATAAAACGCCTCGTCAACTTCCCGGAATATCCGGCCATTATCGGGCCGGTCTGCATTTATGAGATAATATCGCCCGTCCTGCGCAAAAACCAGGCAGGAAATCATATCCGGATGCAGTACCAGCGCATCATTTGCCCTGTACTCAATGATGATGTCAAAGCCGTCTGTAAAGGTATAGCCGCCTGTACCATCCGGGTTTCCATAGATGTCGTCCTCCAGGTTCAGATAGGGGGCGCTGTCAATATCCGCCAGAAGGTCAAGGGCCGCCTCTCGGTCTGCCACCTCCGCCACGCCGGCATTCTGATTCTCCACCAGCTTTACCACAGAAATCCGCTCCGGCAGGAAGAAATCCGTTGCCCCCGGCTCCAGCGCATCATATTGCGGCACAATGTAGTATACCGTGGGGTTGTAGGCAACGGTTTCCACCTCACAGGGAATCCGCTTCCCGGCCAGGCGGATTATCAGATTCGGGGCCGAATCTCCGGAGAACGCCACATTCCACAGGGCACCGCTGTCTCCCGTATACGCCAGCTCCAGGGTCAGAGCGGTCCCAAAAATACTTTCCGACTGCTCCAGGCCGGCGCTGGGCGTCCCCCCCGCCCCCGGCACATACACGAGGAAATAATATCCCCCCGCACCGTCGAGATGGGCATAGCGCAGGGCATAGGCATGCCCTATCTCTGCATCCAGCCCCTCCAGCCATTGCATTGCGCCTGCAGCGGCCTCTGATGCAGCAATCTCCCCCATCTCCTCCCCATAGTCTTCAACGCGCACCTCCCGAAAGCTGGCAGAGCCCCGGCCACGCTGGCTTGTAAGGCCAAAGAGCAGCAAAGCAATGAGCAGCGCGGGGACAACCAGCACCACAACCAGCACCTTCCAGACCGTCCGGTCCTTCCGCCGGACAGGCTCGCGGACATCCGGCTGCGCCGGAGGCAGCGGCGCGGCGCAGTGGGGGCACACCTTCCAGTCCGGCTCCACAGGGCGCCTGCAGGCAGGGCAGGCGGGGCGGAGCTTTGTGCCGCATTGCGGACAGGCCGTAAGCTGCGCTGTAACAGGCCAGTCGCACTGCGGGCAGCGGAGGCTCAGGTAGTTGCCGCGCACCAGCAAATAGACAATCAGCCCAATCAGCGCTGGGACCAGCGCGGCGGCAAGGGCCCAGAGCCCGGCCCGCATGCCCCGCCGCTTTGCATCCCGATACACATAAACACCTACTATAAGCGGTATGAGTATCAAGAGGCCCAGTATAAGGGTTATGGGCAATACCGCGCCGCTGCTCATACTGCGCCGCCTCCCTTCCGTGTATACACGATGGCCGCCACGCAGCCACCTGTCGCCGCGCAGATTCCATAGCCGAAGCAGAAAATCGAAACGATTGGATACCAGTCGATTGCGGAATAACCCAGCAGGACAGCAGCAGTCTGAAGCAGTATCCCCGCCAGCACCAGCAGCGCCATCAGGCGGCGGGATTTTCGCCGCTCCAATTTATCCCGAAGGGTTTTCTCATGGATTTCAGGAGGGGCATGCCGCGCAAAATCATAAATCCGTTTCATCTTTCAGCGCCTCCTTCAACAGTTTTCTGGCTTTATGCAGCCGGGATTTTACCGTTCCCTCCGGAATTTTCAAAATTCCGGCCGCCGCCGCAATATCCATATCTTCAAAATAGAAAAGAACCACTGCCAAGCGGTATTTTTCCGGCAGGCGCGCAATCGCCTCGTACAGCGGCTGATAGTCCCGTCCCTCCGGCGCGGGAATCGAGCAAAACAGGAAATCTTTTTCCTCAGTGGTGCGAAAGTGCAGCAACGGCCTTCTGGCGATTCGCCGCAGCATATTCCGGTATAAATTGACACAGATTTTTGTAAGCCAGGGTTCAAATTCCCGGCTTGTATCATACCGGGAAATATTCTTGACCACCTGAAGCCATGTATCCTGGTATAAATCCTCCGCTTCAGCCCGGTTGGCGCAGAGCGTCAGACACAGCCCATACAGACGTCTCCCGTATTGGCAAATATATTCCTCTATCGTACGCCCCGCCCCCCTTCATTTCCATATACACTGTACAGCGCCCGCCGGTTCGCTTCAACAAAAACTTTTTTCAAATCATGTCGAAGATTTTGCCCTGCGGCCATAAAAATACCCGTTCTGCGGATTCAAAGTCGCTGTGGGTGTAGACATCCAGGGTGACACTGGCTGTGGAATGCCCATGCGATATTGCAGACTCTTTACACCCAGCATCGCCTGCTGGGCATTGGTACAAAACGTGTGCCGCAGGACGTGGGGTGTGACAATGGGGAGTGTCCGGCCGTACAGCTCGCTGACACACAGGCCAGTCTCCAACAGGGTCCCGATATCATCATAATAATAACTCCCGTTTCCATACTCAAGGACAAACTGTAAGCAACGCTCCTGCCGGGCTTTAGGCAAGACCTTGTGCACATGGGCATCATTTGGGATGTATGAACAAAATACTGCCCCAATTAGCACACCTGGGGAAGACAGCCTAAAAGTGTTCAGCGTCAACTTTGACCACACAGAGGACGGTGGAATCACAAATCGTTAACGCTGAACATAAACGGGAATCCGGATACGCTGTACAACGCGTTTTGTGTTAACGATTTGTAATGCGGCGGCACAGTCCAATCAAGCGGTATGGCCGACACAAAATTCTCTTGTAATCTCACCACAATCTAATATAATAATTATTAGATTAGATTTGATTGCGTGCCGGAGGTTCGCTATGTTGAGGGAAACCAAAACGACCGAGTTCAAACGACAATATGTGGATGCCATCAAACATACGTCCATCGCCTTTGCCAACTGTGACGGCGGCACCATCTATATTGGGATTGAGGAAGATGGGAGCGTGAGCGGCATCCAAAACGACGACGATACCATTCTGCGAGTCACCAATGCCATCCGGGATGCTGTGCGTCCGGATCTGACCATGTTTCTGGACTGCCGGTGTGAGCTTATGGAGGGGAAAGCTGTGATCTGCGTCTATGTCCAGCGGGGGATAGCCCGGCCCTACTATCTCCACAGCAAGGGCATCCGCCCGGAGGGAGTCTTTATGCGGCAGGAAGCCTCCACCGTCCCCGCCAGCGAGGCGGCGATCCTAGATATGATCAAGGAGACCAGCGGCGACAGCTACGAGTCCGCCCGTTCCCTGGAGCAGCAGCTCACCTTTGAGAAGGCATCGTCCTTTTTCAAGAGCCGGGATGTGGTCTTCGGCTCTTCCCAGATGCGCACGCTCCACCTGATCGGCCAGGACGGCACCTACACGAATCTGGCCTTCCTGCTCTCCAACCAGTGTACCCACACCATCAAGCTGGCAGTCTTCGAGGGCAGCAAAAAATCAGTCTTCAAGGACCGGCTCCCTGCTCCTGCAGTTGGAAGACGCCTACGGATATATCGACCGGTTCAACCGCACCCGGGCAGAATTAAACGGTCTGGACCGGGTGGACACCCGGGACTAACAACCCGAGGCTGAGCGGGAGG
>CAZRNK010000071.1:0-8711 GCA_964601435.1 uncultured Oscillospiraceae bacterium
CTGGCGGATGGTGAGGGTATTGGAAACGGTGTCGATATAGAGATTCTTGATGGACCAGCCGCCGCCGTCAAAGATGCCGGTGTAGCCGGTGGAGGTCAGGCCGATGGGCTCCCAGGATATGAAGTTCATATCCAAATCGGCCACCACCTTGCCGCAGATGCCGGTGGAGCCGTCGTTCACCATATCCCGGAAGCGGGCCAGCTGGCCCGGGGTGGCGATGAGGTAGGGGTCGCTGCGGGTGCCGCTGCCGCCGGCAAAGGATGCGGCGCTCTGGCCGTTCCACACCTCCTGGGCGGTCACCGGGGCGAAGCCGGCCGTCAGGCCCAGGACAAGAATCAGCGCCAGCACAAGGCTCAGGCGCCGCAGAAGTTTCTGGTTCATACACGTATATCCTCCCTTGTTTTTTGGTTTTCCATTTGCGGGTGCGCCGTCATGCCGGGCCGCTGCGCCCGGCGGCCTCTTTCTCCGCCTTCAGCGCTTCCAGTCCGGGAACAAGGAGCGTCCGAATCATCTCCGACTGGGTCTGGTCATAGAACATTTTCTTGGCCTCATCCAGCAGCTCCTCCATATCCGGCGTGACCGTAAAGGTCATCCGTTTCAGCTGGGTTGCCATTGCCTCACCTCCCGTGTTAGGTCTGAACTTCTGAACTCCTCTTTTGCCCATTATAGTTCACAGGGTCTGAATTTGTCAAGCTTTTTCTAGCAATCCCGCGCTCTTGACAGAACGTATGAACCTGAGTATAATATGAACCAAGGAGGTGACCAATATGCCCACCGAAAAACCGCGCTATACCGTCATCGTAGACGAGGAACTGCTGAAGGAAATCGACGATTTCCGCTTTGAAAACCGCTATCCCAGCCGTTCGGCCGCCACCCTGGAGCTCATCCGCCGCGGCATTGACGCCCTGAAGAAGGAGCAGCGCCGGGAGCAGAAAAAGCGGGACGCCGGCGAGGGAAAGCCCGGCAAATGACAGGCCCGCATGCCGATGCAGTGGGCGAAAAAACGTAACGCCCGCCCATACGGAAGTTTTGATAAAATTTACATACTTGGGTATAAAAATGACACATATACACTGATTGCGGGGTTTATTATACACCTGCCATTTGTTTTCGCAAGGGAAATTGCGCAATTTTACAAGGCCAGCTGAAAAAATCCTAGGCAAAATGTCATTTACAACCCGGAGAAAATTGTATATACTAAATAAAGTATTCATCATTTTATGCAAGGGGAAGCAACATGCTGGAATTTGAAGACTATAAAAGCCGGCTGAATGCCTTGAAGCCAACCCTGGCGACCCTCCGCTCCGCACTGAAGCTGGATGAAGCCCAGGCGGAGATTGCCCAGCTGGAGGCGGAGGCGGCCCAGGAGGGCTTTTGGAATGACACGGAAAACAGCCAGAAAGTATTAAAGCGCACCAAGCAGCTGAAAAATAAATGCAGCAAGTACGAAAAGCTCAGCAGAACCTGGGAGGATTTGTATACCCTGTGCGAGATGGCCCTGGAGGAAAACGACGACTCCATGCTGGGCGAGCTGGAGCACGACTTTGCCGCCTTTGAGAAGGATTTGGAAGAGGCGCGCCTCTCCACCCTCCTCTCCGGGGAGTATGACAGCGCCGGGGCCATCCTCTCCTTCCACGCCGGGGCCGGCGGGACGGAGGCCCAGGACTGGGCGGAGATGCTCTACCGGATGTACACCCGCTGGGCGGAGCGCCACGGCTATAAATATAAGGTGCTGGACTATCTGGACGGGGAGGAGGCGGGCCTCAAGAGCGCCACCATCTCCATCGAAGGGGAGAATGCCTATGGCTATCTCAAGAGCGAGAACGGCATTCACCGCCTGGTGCGGGTCTCCCCCTTTGACGCCTCCGGCCGGCGGCACACCAGCTTCGCCGCCGTGGAGGTCATGCCCCAGATTACCGACGACACGGAGATTGAAATCCGGCCCGAGGATTTGAAGGTGGACACCTACCGCTCCTCCGGCGCCGGGGGCCAGCACGTCAATAAGACAGAGAGCGCCATCCGCATCACCCACATCCCCTCGGGGATTGTGGTCTCCTGCCAGACGGAGCGCAGCCAGCACCAGAACCGGGAGTATGCCATGCAGATGCTCCGGGCCCGCCTGGCGGAAATCAAGGAGCGGCAGCACCTGGAGAAGATTGAGGACATCAAGGGTGTCCAGATGAAGATTGAATGGGGCAGCCAGATTCGCTCCTATGTATTTATGCCCTACACCCTGGTAAAAGACCACCGGACAGAGTATGAAAACGGCAACATCAACGCGGTAATGGACGGGGACATCGACGGCTTTATCAACGCCTACCTGGCCATGAAAGCCGGCCAGTAGACACCTCGGCTGCGGAGCATTTTCCCGGAGAGAAAGAGAAAAGGGAGACTGAGCCTGTCATGATACGAAGAAAACGGGCCTTTTCCGCCCTGGCGGCGGTGCTGGCCCTGGGCCTTGTGGTCCTGACCTATCTCATGGGCCCCACCACCCAGGCCGCGGGGGAGGGCCCGGCGGCGGAGGCGCCGCTGCACACCCCGAGCGCGCCGGTGCTGGCGGGCTCCTCCTTGGCGGCCCAGCCTACGGCGGAACCGGTGGAGGAGTTTTTCACCATTACCCTCCTGGGGGACTGCACCTTTTCCAGCGGCCTGTATAACGACGGCCTGGGCAGCTCCTACCCCAATGTGGTGGGCGACGACTACGCCTACCCCTTTGCCCAGACGGCGGATATTTTCGCCGGGGACGATTTCACCATTGCGAATCTGGAATGTGCCCTGACGGACAGCACCAGCCCGGCCATCAAGAATTTCGTATTCAAGGCGGACCCCGCCTATGCCAATATCCTCACAGAGGGGGGCGTGGAGTTTGTCACCCTGGGCAATAACCACGTTTTGGACTATGGGGAGGAGGGCTATGCCGACACCCGCGCAGCCCTGGACGCCGTCGGGGTGGCCTATGCCGGACGGGACGAGTGGGCCCTGTATGAGACGGAGAGCGGCCTCACCATCGGGGTGTACGCCACCAGCTTCGGGGAGACTGTCCAAATCCAGGCGGGCATCGCCGCCCTGAAGGAGGCGGGGGCGGAGTTTATCATTGCCGCCCTCCACTGGGGGGACGAGGGCGCCTATACCGTCAACGATATGCAGCGCAGCCAGGGCCATGCCGCCATCGACGCCGGGGCGGATTTGGTCTACGGCAGCCATCCCCACACCCTCCAGCCTGTGGAGGAGTATAACGGGAAGTACATCTATTACAGCATGGGCAATTGGTCCTTCGGGGGCAACACCAACCCCCGGGACAAGGACACGGCCATTGTCCAGCTCACCCTCCGCCGCTATGGGGACGAGGTGACGGTGGTGGAGCGGACCCATATCCCCGCCGCCTGCTCCGGGGAGGACCCGGGCAACAACTATCAGCCGGTCCTCTATGAGGAGGGGAGCGAGGCCTATGCGCGGACCCTCTCCAAGCTGGACGGCACCTTTACAGGGAGCAACCTCACAGTCAATTACGACTATCCCTTCAGCGAGTATTGATTTTTTCACGCCCCGGCCCCGGGCCGGATGAGAAAGGCGGTGCGTATATCCATGGATTTCCCCTGTCTTCAGGCCCCCATTCAGGTGGGGCCCATGACGCTGAAAAACCGCATCATGATGGTGGCCATGCACCATCTCTATACCCAGGACGGCCTGCCCACGCCTCGCTTCAACCAGTATTACTGGACCCGGGCCGAGGGGGGCGCGGGGCTCGTTGTGGTGGGCGCCTGCCGCTTTGACGATTATGGCGCCCGGGCCTCCACCATGCGCCTGGACGCCGACGACGCCATCGTGCCCTGGCAGGCCTTTACCGCCGGGATGCGGGAGCGGGGATGCAAGGTGGCCGTCCAGCTCTACCACGCCGGGCGGTATATGTACCGGGCGGATGTCATCGCCGGGGACGAGGCCCTGGCCCCCTCTGCGGTCTACACCCCCTTTACCCGGGAGACGGCCCGGGCCATGACGCTGGAGGAAATCCAGCGGGTAATCCGCGCCTTTGCCCAGGGGGCCCGGCGGGCCCGGGAGGCGGGCTTTGACGCAGTGGAGATTTCCGGCAGCGCCGGCTATCTCATCAGCCAGTTCCTCTCTCCCCTGGCCAATATCCGGGAGGACGAGTATGGCGGCAGCGCGGAAAACCGCGCCCGCTTCCCCCTGGAGGTCCTCTCTGCTGTCCGGGCAGCCGTGGGGGCGGACTATCCCGTCCTGCTGCGGCTGGGCGGCAACGATTTGGTCCCCGGCTCCAACGGCAGCGAGGCCTGCCTGGACTTTGCCAGGCGGGCGGCCCCTTATGTGGATTTGCTGGATGTCACCGGCGGCTGGCACGAGAGCCGGATTCCCCAGCTCACGGGGGAGGTGCCCTCCGGCGGCCTGGCCTACCTGGCACAGGGCATCTGCGCCGCTGTGGACAAGCCGGTGGCCATGGCCAACCGGATGGGCAATCCCCGCACTGCCGAGATGGCGGTGGCCCTGGGCCGGTGCGACATTGTGGCTATGGGCCGGCCGCTGGTGGCGGACCCGGAACTGCCCAACAAGCTGTTTTCCGGCCACCCGGAGCGGGTGCGGCCCTGCGTGGCCTGCAACCAGGGCTGCCTGGCGGGGACGTTCTTTGACAAGCCGGTGCGCTGCCTGGCAAACGGCCTGGCCGGGCGGGAATACTTGTTTCCCCCCGGAAAGGCGGAGGCGCCCAAAAAGCTCCTGGTGGTGGGCGGCGGGCCCGCCGGCTGCGAGGCGGCGCTCCGGAGTGCCCAGCGGGGACATGCCGTTACCCTCTGGGAGGAGGCGGACGCCCTGGGCGGACAGCTCCGCCTCACGGCCGCCCTCCCGGCCCGGGGGGAGTTCGGCAACCTGCTCCGGTATTATGCGCAGGCGCTGACCGACGCCGGCGTCCAGGTAGAGCTGGGCCGGACGGCCACGGAGGCGGACATCCTGGGCGGCGGCTTTGACGAGGTCATTTTTGCCACCGGCCGGCGGTATAAGGAGAACGCCATTCCCATCCTCCCCGGGGCGCCCAAGGTCCTCCGCTATGATGCGTGGATTACCCAACGGCCCGTCCTGGGCCGGCGGGTGGCGGTGATTGGCGGGAGCTTTGTAGGCATGGAGGTGGCCCGGGCCCTGCTGCTGGAGGCCAGCCTCTCCCCGGAGAACCTCTTTTACCTGATGCGCTACGGTGTGGAGCCCCCGGAGCGGCTCCAGGAGATGCTGAGCCGCAGCGACCGGGAAGTGGCCATCTTTGAAAAGGGCAAGCTGGGCCAGGGGTATGAGCCCGGGATTGCCTGGCCGGTGTACGGAGATTTGAACCGCTTCGGCGCCGCCTTAAACAAAAATACCCTGGTGACCGCCATCGGGCCCCAGGGGGTGGAGACGGAGGCGGGGGCCTGGCCCTGCGACGCCGTCATCCTCACCCCCGGAACGGAGCCGGAGCGGACACTGTATGATGCGGTGAAGGCCGCCCTGCCCTGCCATCTCGTCGGCAACGCGGACAGGCTGGGCCGGGCCATCAACGCAATCGAGGACGCAGCCACCCTGGCCGCCGCCCTGTAAAGTCAACACTGTACTTTTTCGTTTGGCAACGGGGCCTTTTGGGAGAAGGCCCCGATTTTGTTTTCCTGGCATTTTACAAACTTGTAACCAATCCTCTGGGAAAAACTGATATACTACATATATATACGTTATATATAATTTTTGCCGCGCTGATAGCGATTTTCAATTTGTATATTTTTAAAAGGAGGCGATCCCCTATAGATGAATACGAACCTGAAAGAAAAAATCTATGAATCCCTTGCCTCGGTGCTGCCAATCACAGTTATTGTGCTGGTTCTCAGCGTCACCATTACCCCTATGCCTCTGGGTATTATGGCGATGTTTTTAGCCGGCGCGGTGCTGCTGATTGTAGGCATGGGGCTGTTCTCCCTGGGCGTGGACATCGCCATGACCCCTATGGGGGAGGCCGTGGGCGTCACTATGACCAAGTCCAAAAAGATTTGGGTCATTCTGCCGGTGTCCTTTATTATCGGCGTACTCATTACCATTGCCGAGCCGGATTTGCAGGTGCTGGCCGAGCAGGTGCCGGTTCCCAATATGACTCTGATTCTGACCGTGGCCATCGGTGTGGGCATCTTCCTGGTCGTGGCCATGCTCCGCATCCTCTTTAAAGTTCCCCTGCGCTTTATGCTGGTGGGCTTCTATGTGGTGGTGTTCCTGCTGGCCATTTTCACCCCGGCGGAATTTCTCCCCGCCGCCTTTGACTCCGGCGGCGTTACCACAGGGCCGATTACCGTCCCGTTCATCTTGGCGCTGGGCGTGGGCGTGGCCTCCATCCGAAGCGACAGGGATGGCCACGACGACTCCTTCGGCCTGGTGGCGCTATGCAGCATCGGCCCCATCCTTTCGGTAATGCTCCTCACCATCCTCTATAAGCCCGACGCTGCGGCCTATTCCACCTCGACTGTGGTGGAGGTGGCCAACACCCAGGAGATTGCGGCCCAGTTTTTTGCCCACTTCCCGGACTACCTCAGCGAGGTGGCCGTGGCCATTGCCCCCATTGCGGGTGTGTTTTTGATTTTCAACCTGATTACCCGGCGTTTCCGCCGGCGGCGTCTGGCCAGCATTTTGGTGGGCTTCCTCTATACCTTTGTAGGGCTGGTGCTGTTTCTCACTGGCGTGAACGTGGGCTTTATGCCCGCGGGTACATATATGGGCAGCCTCCTGGCGGACAGCAGCTATAAATGGCTGCTGATTCCCCTGGGGATGCTCATCGGCTATTTCATCGTCATCGCGGAGCCGGCGGTAGGCGTGCTGAACCGGCAGGTGGAGACGATTACCAATGGCGCCATCAGCCAGAGCGCCATGAACCACAGCCTCTCCATCGGCGTGGCCATTTCCGTGGGCCTGGCCATGACCCGGGTACTGACGGGCATCAACATCTTCTGGTTCCTGATTCCCGGCTATGCCATTGCGCTGTGCCTCAGCTTTTATGTGCCGAAAATCTTTACCGGTATCGCCTTTGACTCCGGCGGCGTGGCCTCGGGACCCATGACGGCGACCTTTCTGCTGCCCTTTGCCCAGGGGGCCTGCGAGGCTCTGGGCGGCAACATTCTCACGGATGCCTTCGGCGCCGTGGCCATGGTGGCCATGACGCCGCTGATTACCATCCAGGTGATGGGCGTGTTCTACAAGCGGAAGATGGACAAGATGATTGCCACCCGCGCCCTGGCGGATGCCCTGCCGGATACCATTATTGACTATGAGGAGGCTGCGTAAGATGGCGGTACATGCAGTAAAGGCGCTCATCACCATTGTGAGCCGGGGGAAGGGGGAGTCCGTCTCCGCCTTCTTCAACAAGAAATTTCCCCAGGTCAGCTTCCTCACCATGGGCGACGGGACGGCCGGCAGCGAGATTATGACGGTCCTGGGCCTGGACACTTCGGCCAAGGACGTGGTATTTTCCTTTGTCAATGCAGAGACGCTGCCTGCCATGATGGCGGAAATCTCAGGCAAGAAATTTATGAAGAGCGCGGGGCTGGGCATTGCCTTTTCCCTGCGCCTCACAGGGATTGGCAATCTCGTACAGGCGGCCCTGCTCCAGGGCAGTGAGCCGGCAGCAATGGAAGGAGACGATAAAATGGCGCATCAAGATGATTACAGCCTGATTCTGGCGGTGGCGGAGCCCGGCTATACGGATCAGATTATGGAAATTGCAAAGGACGCCGGCGCCCGGGGCGGCACTGTGCTCTACGCCCGGGGCATTGGCCATGGGGAGGCGGCCAACTTCCTGGGCATCAGCATCCAGGCAGAGCGGGAAATTATTGCCATCCTCACCCCCGCCGAGCAGCGTATCCCCATTATGGAGGCCATCAACAGCGGCTTCGGCCTGCGTACCGAGGCCAAGGCTATCCTCCTCTCCCTCCCGGTAGAGGACATGGTCCAGGTGAGCTGAGGCGAAAAAGGACAGTACTTCGGGCACTTTTGCCGGGGAAGAAAACAGAAAAACTGCAGTCAGACGATGGGGGAACAGCCTTTGGCTGTTCCCCCATTAGTTTGCCGAAGAAGCCCGCAGGGTATAGGTTTTTTGACTGGACCTGGTCTGATTGGCTCCTGGCTAGAAGGTGTCTGGCGTCAGGGCTATCTTCTGCGCTTCCGGTATTGGCTGGGGCTGCAGCTGAAGCTGCGCCGGAAGGCCCCGGCAAAATAACTGGGGGCGGAAAATCCCACTGCATAGCAGACTCCCGCGATGGTCATATCGGTGGTCAGCAGGAGCTCCGCCCCCTTTTGCAGACGGTATTCCATCAGATAGGCATTTGGCGTCTGGTTGGTAAATCTCTGAAAGATTGTGCAGCAAGTAGTCTTTCCGATTCCGCCGGAGCGGGCAATGTCTGCAAGGGTGATTTTTTCCGGAAACTGTTTTTGGATATAGGCCACCATGTCCTTCAGAATAGACAGGTGATACTGAGACTTTTCCACAGGCGCTGTGGGTTGCCGGTGCAGAAACAGGGAGCGCCAAATGTCGAAGAACAGGCTTTGCATTTTCAGCGCAGCGGCATCCTCCGGCAGCGCCGTATATATGGCCATGAGATTGTTCAGGACGGAGCGCTCCCAGGGAATATGGCGCCGGAGCAGATGGCAGGGAAAAGCTTCGTCCGATAAAACCGGCGCGATATATGCTTCCTCCAGGTGCCGGG